>WFOW01000202.1 GCA_015487895.1 Gammaproteobacteria bacterium
CCGCTACGGCCCCGCGTCCGCGGCGCCCGCCCTGCCGCGGCCCACCGCCCGCGTCAGGGGGACCACCGCCTGCATCCGCCCCGGCAACCCCGCCTGCGGGCGTTGCGCCGCTCCCCGCACCTGGCCTCCGCTCCGCTACGGCCCCGCGTCCGCGGCGCTGCTGCTGCTGCTGCCAGACGGGGACGCCGAAGGCGGCGAGCAGCTCGGCGGTCTCGTAGAGGGGCAGCCCCATCACGCCCGAATAGCTCCCCTCCAGGCGCTCGACGAAGACCGCCCCCAGGCCCTGGATTGCGTAGCCGCCGGCCTTGTCGCGCGGCTCGCCCGTCTCCCAGTAGGCCTCGGCCTCGGCGCGGGTGATGGGCCGCATGCGCACGTGGCTCACGGAAAGGCGCGTCGCCTCGCGCTCGCCGTCGGTCAGCGCCACCGCCGTCACGACCTCGTGTTCCCGCCCCCCCAGGCGGCAGAGCGTCTCCACCGCCTCGGTCCGCCCCGCGGGCTTGCCGAGGCAGGCGCCGTCGAGCACCACCACGGTGTCGGCCCCGAGCACCGGCGCGCCGCCCGCGCGGGCCGCGCCGGCGCGCGCCTTGGCCAGCGCGAGCCGGAGGGCCAGCACCTCCGGGGCCTCGCCCGGGCGCGGCGTCTCGTCCACCTCCACCGGCTGCACCCGGTGCGGGACGCCGATCTGCTCGAGCAGCGCGCGCCGGCGCGGCGAGGCCGAGGCGAGCACGAGAAGGGGGCGATGCGTCATGCCTGCCAAGGTACGGCCCGCCGCGGCGGCGGCGCAAGCGCGCTCAGCGGTGGTAGGGGTGGCCCGAGAGCAGCGTCCAGGCCCGGTAGACCTGCTCGGCCACCACCACCCGCACCAGGGCGTGCGGCAGGGTCAGGGCCGAGAGCGACCAGCGCGCGTCGGCCTCGCCGAGCAGCCCGGCATCGAGGCCGTCGGGCCCGCCCACCAGGAAGGCCACGGGGCGGCCGCGCGCGGCGCAGCGCGCGAGGCGCTCGGCGAGCCCCCGGGTGTCCCAGGGCTCGCCCCGCTCGTCCAGGGCCACCACCCACGCCCCGCGCGGGATGCGCCCGCGCAGGGCGGCCGCCTCGCGCGCGCGGGCGGCGGCCACGTCGGCGCGCGCCCGCGAGGCGGCCGGCACCTCCTCGAGCTCCAGGCGCCAGTCCCGCGGCAGGCGGCGGGCGTAGTCCGCGAAGCCCTCGCGCACCCAGCGCGGCGCGCGGGTGCCGACGGTCAGCAGCAGGACGCGCACGCGGCGCCGCTCAGGGGCCCTCGGCGGCGAGCGCCTCGCCGGGGCCGCCCGACCACAGCTTCTCGAGCTGGTAGAACTCGCGCACGCGCGGCAGCATCAGGTGGACCACCACGTCGCCGAGGTCCACCAGCACCCACTCCGCCGCCCGCTCGCCCTCGACCCCGAGGGGGCGCACGCCCGCCTCGCGGGTGCGCTCGAGGACGTTGTCGGCGAGCGCCTTGACGTGGCGGTCGGAGGTGCCGCTGGCGATGACCATAAGGTCGGTGACGCTGGTGAGGCCCCGCACGTCGAGCACGCGCAGGTCCACCGCCTTGCGCTCCTCGAGCGCCGCGACCACGACGCGCCTGATGCGTTCGGTCTCGGGCAGGATCTCCGTCATCTCCTCGCTGGCCGGTCCGCGCGGGGCGCCTCTCCACGGTAGAGCCCGCGCGCGCGGATGATCTCGAGCACCGCCTCCGGCACCAGATAGCGCACGCTGCGCCCCTGCGCAAGCAGGGCGCGGATGCGGGTGGCCGAGATGTCGAGCAGGGTCACGTCGCGGACCAGGATGTGCCCGGCGGAGGCCTCGAGCAGGGCCGCTGCACTGTGGACCCGGCGCGCGGCCAGCAGCTCCCCCACCGCACCGGCGGCGGGCAGGTCCGCGCCCGGCCGCCGCGCCACCACCAGGTGGGCGAGTTCCGGGATGCGCCGCCATTGGTGCCAGCGCTCGAGGCCGGCGAGGGCGTCGGTGCCGAGCAGCAGGCACAGGGGCCGCTCCGGGCCGAGCTCGGCGCGGAAGGAGGCGAGCGTGTCCACCATGTACGAGGGCCCGGGCCGCTCCAGCTCGCGGGTGTCGGCCGCGAGCCCCGGCTCGCCCGCGATGGCCGCCTCCAGCATCGCCAGCCGGTCGGCGCCGGAGGCGACGGGCGGCGCGCGGTGCGGGGGCGTGCCGCAGGGCAGGAGGCGCACCTCGTCCAGCCCGAGGTCCTCGCGCAGCTCCACCGCCGTGCGCAGGTGCCCGAAATGGACCGGGTCGAAGGTTCCGCCCAGGATCCCGATCATCGTCCCAGGTGCGGGAGCCGAGCGGCGCGAGGCGAGCCGGACCGGGTCCACCCGCCTCCCGTTCCTCGCCTCACGACGCTCACTCGCGGATATGGCCGTCGCCGAGGACGACCCACTTGAGGGTGGTGAGGCCCTCGAGGCCCACCGGGCCGCGGGCGTGGAGCTTGTCGGTGCTGATGCCGATCTCGGCGCCGAGGCCGTACTCGAAGCCGTCGGCGAAGCGCGTGGAGGCGTTGACCATCACCGAGCTCGAGTCCACCTCGCGCAGGAAGCGCCGCGCCCGCGACCAGTCCTCGGTGACGATGGCGTCCGTGTGGTGCGAGCCGTAGGTCTCGATGTGCTCGATGGCCTCGTCCAGGCCCGGCACCACCCGCACGGACAGGACCGGCGCGAGGTACTCGGTGCGCCAGTCCTCCTCGGTGGCGGGGACGACCGCCTCCTCGCCGAGGATCTCGCGCGTGCGCGGGCAGCCGCGCAGCTCCACCCCCGCCTCGCGGTAGCGGCGGGCGAGCTCCGGCAGCACCTCCGGGGCGATGCCCTCGGCGACGAGCAGCGTCTCCATCGTGTTGCAGGTGCCGTAGCGCTGGGTCTTGGCGTTGTAGGCGACGCGCACGGCCTTCCCGGGGTCGGCGCGGTCGTCGATGTAGACGTGGCAGACGCCGTCGAGGTGCTTGATGACCGGGATGCGCGACTCGCGGCTGACGCGCTCGATGAGCCCGCGGCCGCCGCGCGGGACGATCACGTCGACGTAGCCCTCCATGCGCAGCAGCGCGCCCACCGCCGCGCGGTCCGTGGTCTCCACCACCTGCACCGCGTCGGCCGGAAGCCCTGCCGCCTCCAGCCCCGTGCGGATGCAGGCGGCGATGGCGCGGTTGGAGCGGATGGCCTCCGAGCCGCCGCGCAGGATGGCGGCGTTGCCCGCCTTCAGGCACAGGCCCGCGGCGTCGGCGGTGACGTTGGGACGCGACTCGTAGATGATGCCGATCACGCCCAGCGGCACGCGCATGCGCCCCACCTGGATGCCCGAGGGACGGTAGCGCAGGTCCGTGATCTCGCCGACGGGGTCCGGCAGGGCCGCGATCTGGCGCAGCCCCTCGGCCATGGCGGCGATGCGCGCCGGCGTGAGCTCCAGGCGGTCGAGCAGCGCCGCGTCCAGCCCGCGCGCGCGGCCGGCCTCGAGGTCGCGCGCGTTGGCCTCGGCGAGCCGCGCGGCCTGGTCCTCGATGGCCTTGGCCATCGCCTCCAGCGCGGCGTCCTTGGCCGCCGTCGGCGCCGCCGCCATGAGGCGGGCGGCCGCGCGCGCGCGCGCGCCGAGGCGCTCCATGTAGGCGGCGACCTCGCCGCCCGTATCGCGTGCCGTGCCCGTGCTCATGCCTCGCCCGCGGTGAGGGCGCGCGGCGAGGGCAGCGCCCCGCGGCCGCGCGCGAGAAGGAGGGCCAATTCTAGCAGCTCGCCCCAGGGCTCGCCCCGCTCGGCGCCCTTGACCACGCGGTCGGCGCGCGCGGCCTGGGCCAGCGCCGCCCGCGCGCCCGCGCGTCCGAGGCGGCGCAGCGCGCCGGAGGCCGCCATCGCCGCGAGCGTGCGCGCCTCGCGCGCCAGCACCCACAGCACCAGCGCCGGGGCCTCGCCCTCGGCGCGCAGCCCCGCGAGGATGCGCGCCACGCGCGCCGAGGGCGAGGC
>WFOW01000203.1 GCA_015487895.1 Gammaproteobacteria bacterium
GCGGCCGCGTCGCCGGCCATGCCGGCGAGCGCGGCGGCGAAGACGGCGGCATAGGGCGTCGCGTAGCGCAGCAGGCGGCGGTAGACGCCGGGCGCGCCGCGCGCGCCCGCGGACCCGTGGCTCAACCCCCCTCCTCCGCCGCGCGCACGGTGGCGATGGACAGGCGGGTGAAGCCCGCGCGCCCCGCGGCGTCCATGGCGCGCACCACCGCCTGGTGCTGCGCGCGGGCGTCGGCGCGGATCACGAGCGGCACGTCGCGGCGGCCGCCCGCCGCCTTCTCGATCGCGCGCCGCAGGGTCTCCACCCTGCGGTTGAGCACGGCACGGCCGTCGACGAAATAGCGCCCGTCGGCGCTCACCGTCACCTCCACCGCCCGCGGCGGCTGCTCCACCGGCTCGCCGCCGGCCTCCGGGAGCTGCACCTTGAGCTCGGTCTCGCGGGTGAAGGTGGTCGAGACCATGAAAAAGATCAGAAGCAGGAAGACGACGTCGATGAGCGGCGTGAGGTTGACGTCCGGATCCTCGCGCCGGCGCGGACGCATGTTCACGGCTCCTCGTCCTCCTCGCGCTCGCGCTGGCCTGCGAGCGCCTCGACGAGCTTGAGCGCCTCCTCCTCCATGCGCACCACCAGCTCGTCGACGCGCCCGCGCAGGTAGCGGTAGAACATGAGGCTCGGGATGGCCACCACCAGGCCGGCGGCGGTGGTGATGAGCGCCTCGGAGATGCCGCCGGCGAGCGCCGCCGGGTTCCCGACGCCCTGCGTGGTGATGGTCGTGAAGACCTTGATCATGCCGAGCACCGTGCCGAGCAGGCCCAGCAGGGGGCTGATCCCGGCGATGGTGCCGAGGGTGTTGAGGTAGCGCTCGAGCTCGTGCGCGACGTGGCGGCCCGTGTCCTCGACGGCCTCCTTCATGATCTCGCGCGGATGGTGACGGTTGACCAGCGCCGCCGCCAGCACCCGTCCCAGGGGCGAGCTCTCGCGCAGGCTGCGCAGGTGCGCCTGGTCGAGCTGGCCGCTGGTGGCCCAGCGCCAGGCCTGCGCCACGAGATGCGGCGGCAGCACGCGCCTGCGGGCGAGCGCCCACAGGCGCTCGCCGATGATCGCGAGCGCGATCACCGAGCAGGCCAGGATGGCGGCCATCACCCAGCCGCCCGCGATCACCAGCTCCAGCACCGCAGCACCTCCGAAAATCCGGCCTTCCCTGCGCGCCCCCCGCGCGCGGCCGCCGCGCAATGATACCCGCGCCCGCCGCGGCGCGTCAGTGCCGCTCCCCGCACCCGCCGGGCCGGTGCCAGAAGCGCCTTCCGGCATCGCGCGCGCACCACGGCCCGCGCAGCCCCTGCGGCGACAGCACGAAACGCACCGCTCCCGTGGCGCCCGTGACGAGCTGACGCGCGCCGAGCGCGCCGTAGCGCGCGACCGTCGCCGGGCGCGGAAAGCGGTAGCGGTTGCGGCGGCCCGCCGCATGCACCACCCAGCGCGGCCGCACCGCGCGCACGAAGGACGGGGTGGAGGCCCCGGCGCTGCCGTGGTGCGGAGAGAGCAGCAGATCCGCCTGGAGGTCCCCTCCGGCCGCGAGCAGGCGGCGCTCGCCCCGCGCCTCCAGGTCTCCCGGCAGCAGCGCCACGGTGCCCCCCGCGGAGACCCGCAGCACGCAGGAGCCGTCGTTGCCGCGGCGGGGCCGCCGCGGATGCAGGATCTCGAAGCGCACGCCGTCCCAGGTCCATGCGGTGCCGGCGCGGCAGGGCTCGCCCCCCGGCACCCGCGCCGGCGCGCCCGTCAGCAGGCGCCGCACGGGCAGCGCCGCGCGCACCGACTCCAGCCCTCCCCGGTGATCCAGGTCGGCGTGGCTGACGACGAGGGCGTCCAGCACGCGCACCCCCGCCTGCCGCAGGAAGGGCACCACGGCGGCGCTGCCCGCGTCGAGCTGCCCCACGCGGCCACCGGTGTCGTAGAGCAGCGCGTGCGCATGGGTGCGCACCACCGCCGCCAGCCCCTGGCCCACGTCGAGCGCCGTGACCCAGGCCTCCCCGGGTAGAGGACGAGG
>WFOW01000204.1 GCA_015487895.1 Gammaproteobacteria bacterium
ATCGCGGGCCGCGACGCCGCAGGGGGGTAGCCGTCCATGCGCACCAGCCGGTTTCCGCTCTTCACGCTGAAGGAGACGCCCGCCGACGCCGAGGTGGCGAGCCACCGCCTCATGCTCCGCGCGGGGCTCATCCGCCGGCTCGCCGCCGGGATCTACGACTGGCTGCCGCTCGGCCTGCGCGTGCTGCGCAAGGTGGAGGCGATCGTGCGCGAGGAGATGGACCGCACCGGCGCGCTGGAGCTGCTGCTCCCCGCCGTGCAGCCGGCCGAGCTGTGGCAGGAGTCGGGCCGCTGGCAGGAGTACGGCCCGGAGCTGCTGCGCTTGCGCGACCGCCACGAGCGCGAGTTCTGCTTCGGCCCCACGCACGAGGAGGTGATCACCGATCTCGTGCGGCGCGAGATCCGCAGCTACCGCCAGCTCCCCCTCACCTTCTACCAGATCCAGGTGAAGTTCCGCGACGAGGTGCGGCCGCGCTTCGGCGTCATGCGCGCGCGCGAGTTCCTGATGAAGGACGCCTACTCCTTCCACCTCGACGAGGCGAGCCTGCAGGAGACCTACGACCGCATGGCCGAGGCCTACGGGCGCATCTTCACGCGCCTCGGCCTCGACTTCCGCATGGTGCGCGCCGACACCGGCGCCATCGGCGGCCAGCTCTCGCACGAGTTCCACGTCCTCGCCGACTCCGGCGAGGACGCCATCGCCTTCTCCACCGGGAGCGGCTACGCGGCCAACGTGGAGCTCGCCGAGGCGCTCCCCCCGCCGGGGCCGCGCCCCGCCCCGGCCGAGCCCATGCGCGAGGTGGAGACGCCGGGCAGGCGCACCATCGAGGAGGTCTCGGCCTTCCTCGGCGTGCCCGCGGAGCGCTGCGCCAAGACGCTGCTGGTCGAGGGCAGCGAAGGCGGTCTGGTAGCGCTGGTGCTGCGCGGCGACCACGAGCTCAACGCCCTCAAGGCCGAGAAGCTGCCGGAGGTGGCGCGCCCCCTGCGCCTGGCGGATCCCGAGGCCGTGCGCGAGGCCGCCGGCTGCTCGCCGGGCTACGTGGGGCCCGTGGGCCTGGAGCTGCCGGTGATCGCCGACCATGCCGCCGCGCATCTGGCCGACTTCGTCTGCGGCGCCAACCGCGACGGCTGGCACCTCGCCGGCGTCAACTGGGGCCGCGACCTGCCGGAGCCGCGCACCGCGGACCTGCGCAACGTGGTCGACGGCGATCCCAGCCCGGACGGGCACGGGGTGCTGCGCATCGCCCGCGGCATCGAGGTGGGCCACATCTTCCAGCTCGGCCGCAAGTACAGCGAGGCGATGGGCGCGACCGTGCTCGACGAGGCCGGCCGCGAGGTGGTGCTCACCATGGGCTGCTACGGCATCGGCGTCTCGCGCGTGGTGGCGGCGGCCATCGAGCAGCACCACGACGAGCGCGGCATCGTCTGGCCCGAGCCGATCGCGCCCTTCCACGTGGTGGTGGTGCCCATCGGCGTGGGACGCACGCCGGCGGTGCGCGAGGCGGCCGAGCGCCTGCACGACGAGCTCGAGGCCGCCGGGATCGAGGTGCTGCTCGACGACCGCGACGCGCGCCCGGGCGTCATGTTCGCCGACGCCGACCTCATCGGCGTCCCGCACCGGCTCGTGGTGAGCGAGCGCGGGCTGCGGGCCGGCACCGTCGAGCACCGGGCGCGCCGCGAGCGCGAGAGCCGCGACCTGCCGCTGGCCGAGGCGGTGGCATGGCTGCGCGCGAGGCTGGACGAGGCGCTCGGCTCCGGCTGAGACGGCCGCTGGCGGCGGCGCTCGCCGCGCTCGCCCTGCTGGGCGGCGCGGCGGCCGGCGCCGCCCCTTCGCAGGGCCAGGCGCCCGACCCGCGCCTGCGCGCGCTGCTCAAGGCCGCGATCGAGGCCTCCGACAGCTTCAGCGACCGCTTCGAGGCCGAGGTCTGGCTCATGGACATGTCGCAGCGCCTGGCGCCCTTCGTGCCCGACCCCCGCGAGCGCCTCGATCTGCTGCGGCTCGTGCACCGCGAGGCCACACGCGCGGGCCTTCCGCCGGAGCTCGTGCTCGCCGTCATCGAGGTCGAGAGCCGCTTCGACCGCTTCGCGATCTCGGAGGCCGGCGCCCAGGGGCTGATGCAGGTCATGCCCTTCTGGCTCGAGGAGATCGGCCATCCCGAGGACAACCTGTTCGACCCCCGCACCAACCTGCGCCTGGGCTGCACCATCCTGCGCTACTACCTGGACCTCGAGCGCGGGGATCTCGTGCGGGCGCTCGCGCGCTACAACGGCAGCCTCGGCCGGCGCGCCTATCCCGACCGCGTGCTGCGCGCCCTCAGCACGCGCTGGTTTCGCCAGTGACAGGAAACTCTGCTCAATCCGCGTAGCGGATTGAGCAGCGCTAAGGCGCTTCGCAGCCATTTCGATTTTCCCGTATCGCCATGCACTTCCATGTGCATGGACCGTCCCGCGGCCGTCCCTGGCCG
>WFOW01000205.1 GCA_015487895.1 Gammaproteobacteria bacterium
CCCCTCGCCTCCCGAACCCCGCCTCCCGCCTCTGCCGCGGCAGACGGCCGCGCGCGGAGCGCGCACCAACCCTCGTCTCCCGTCTCCCGCCTCCCGCCTCTGACACCGCAGACGGCCGCGGCCCGGCGCCGCGGCGGTAGGCGCAGCGGCCCGGCCGGCTTCTGCTGTTTACTGTCGTCTGCTCACCGTTTACTGTTTCCGCCATGACCGAGCTCAGGAACGACCGGCTGCTGCGCGCGCTCGCGCGCGAGCCCGTGGACGCCACGCCCATCTGGATCATGCGCCAGGCCGGGCGCTACCTCCCGGAGTACGGCGCCACGCGCGAGCGCGCCGGCTCCTTCCTCGAGCTGTGCCGCACGCCCGAGCTCGCCTGCGAGGTCACGCTCCAGCCCGTCGAGCGCTTCGATCTCGACGCGGCGATCGTCTTCTCCGACATCCTCACCGTGCCCGACGCCATGGGGCTCGGCCTCTACTTCGTCGAGGGCGAGGGGCCGCGCTTCGAGCGCCCGGTGCGCACCGAGGCGGACGTCGAGGCGCTGCGCGAGCCGGACCCCGGGCGGGACCTCGGCTACGTGCTCGAGACCGTGCGGCTCGCGCGCGCGGGGCTCGCCGGCCGCGTGCCGCTGATCGGCTTCTCCGGCAGCCCGTGGACGCTCGCGGCCTACATGGTCGAGGGCGGGGGCAGCCAGCACTTCGCCCGCGTCAAGGCCATGGCCTACGACCGCCCGCGCGTGCTCGAGGCCCTGCTCGAGCGGCTGGTGGCCGCGGTCACGGCCTACCTCAACGCCCAGGTGCGCGCCGGCGCCCAGGCGCTCATGCTCTTCGACACCTGGGGCGGCATCCTCGACCCGCACCTGTTCCGGCGGCTCTCGCTCGAGCCGCTGCGGCGCGTGGTGGGCGGGCTCGTGCGCGAGCACGAGGGCCGGCGCGTGCCCGTGATCGTCTTCGTCAAGGGCGGCGGGCAGTGGCTCGAGGCGCTGGCCGAGACCGGCTGCGACGCCCTCGGCCTCGACTGGACCGTGGACATCGGCGAGGCGCGCCGCCGCGTGGGCGACCGCGTGGCGCTGCAGGGCAACCTCGACCCCTGCGCCCTGTATGCCGAGCCCGCGCGCATCCGCGAGGAGGCGCGCCGCGTCCTCGAGGCCTACGGCCCGGGCAGCGGCCACGTCTTCAACCTCGGCCACGGCATCCATCCCGACACCGACCCCGCGCACGTGGCCGCCCTCGTGGAGGCGGTGCACGAGCTCAGCCGCCCGCTGCACGCCTGAGCGCCGGGAGCGTGACCGGGCGCACGGAACGGGAGGCCCGGATCTTGCAGGGATGAGCCTTCGGCCATGGCGGACGGCGGAAACACGTCACGGCGCGTGCGCGCGGGGCTGAGCCTCGACAGCCTCGGGGCCCGCTACCTGCTGTTCGCGGTGCTCGCGGGCGCCGCAGTGGTGGGGCTCGTGCTCGCCATCCATCTCCAGGTGACCCGCCAGAGCGCGGGCGGGGCCGCCGCGCTCGCCGAGGCCACGCGGGTGCAGCGCCTCACCCAGACCCTCCGGGACCGCCTGTGGCTGGCGGGCTTCCGCCTCCACGCTCTCATGGTGGAGCGGGCCCGGGAGGCACCCACCGGGCCCGTGCTGGAGGCCCTGCGGGAGGCGCGCGCCGCGATGGAAACGCTCGCGCTCGGCTCGGAGCGGCTCGGAGGCGGGCAGGGGAGCGAGGTGCGGGAAGCGCTCGAGGCGCTCGGCCGCATCCTCGCGGAGCTGGAGGCCGAGACGCGCCGCCTGCTCGAGCTGCGGCGCGATCCCGGGCGCGCCTATCCGGCCCTGCCCGTGATGGACGAGGAGCACCTGCCGGCCAACCGCCGCTTCGCCGTCGCGCTCGAGGCCGCCATCGACGCCCTCGAGGGCGGCGGCAGGCCCCCCGCGCAGCGGTGGCCGCTCTACCGCCGGCTCGTGGAGCTGCGCGACCTGTGGCGGCGCACCGTGCTCGCCTTCCGCGGGACGCTGGTGCTGCGCGCCGTGTTCGAGGGAAGGAATGCGGACGCCGAGGCCATGGAGCGCCGCACGCGGACGCTGCTCGCCGAGGTCGAGCGCGAGGTCGCCGCCCTCGAGGCCGAGCGCGCGCGCGGCGCCCTGCCGCTCGAGGTCGAGGCGGCCGTGCCCGAGCTGCGCGCAGCGCTGGATGCTTGGCGCGACGGCCTCGAGCGCATCCTCGCCATCCGCCGCTCCGGCGCCTGGCGGGCCGACCTCGGGCTGCTGGTCACCCGCGTGCGCCCCCTCATCGCCGAGGCCTTCCGCCACCTCGACCTGCTGGACCGGGCCGCCGCCGCGCGGGCGCGTGCCGCCGTGGCCCGCGCCGAGGCGGCGGCACGGCGCGCGGGCGCGCTGCTGTGGGCCTTCGCCGTGGTGGGGCTGGCGGTGGTCGCCGTCGGCTACTTCTACCTCGAGCGCCGCGTGCTGGGCCCCGTGCGGGAGGTGGCGCGCGCGCTGCGCGCGGGCGCCGCGAGCGCCCCGCCCGCCGTGCACGGCGCCGGGGCCACGCGCGAGACGCGCGAGCTGGTCGAGGCCTTCCGCACCATGTGGCAGGAGGTGCAGCACCGCCAGGAGAGCCTCGAGCACCAGGCCCTGCACGACGCCCTCACGGGCCTTCCCAACCGCGTGCTGCTGCAGGACCGCCTGGCGCAGGCCATCGCGCTCGCCGAGCGCGCGCGCTCGAGCGTGGCCTTCATGCTCATGGACCTCGACGGCTTCAAGGAGGTCAACGACACGCTCGGCCACCAGGCCGGCGACCTGCTGCTGGTGCGCGTCGCCGAGCGCCTGCGCGAGGTGCTGCGCCGCGCCGACACCGTCGCCCGGCTCGGCGGCGACGAGTTCGGCATCGTCGTCCCGCACGCCGGCGCCGAGGAGGCCGAGCGGGTCGCGCGCAAGATCCTGGATGCGCTCGCCCACCCCGTGGCCGTGGAGGGCCACAGCCTCTACGTGGGAGGCAGCATCGGCATCGCCCTCTATCCCGACCACGGCAGGGATCCCCAGATCCTCCTCCGCCATGCCGACGTGGCCATGTACCAGGCCAAGCGGCAGGGGCGCGGCTACGCCTTCTACGAGGAGCGCACCGACCACCACTCGATCGCGCGGCTGTCGCTGCTCGGGGACCTCCGCGAGGCGATCCACGGAGGCGGCCTGTGCCTGCACTACCAGCCCAAGGTGCGCATCGCCGACGGCATGCCGGTGACGGTGGAGGCGCTCGCGCGCTGGCGCCACCCCGACCGTGGCGACGTCCCGCCCGAGGAGTTCGTGCCGCTCGCAGAGAAGGCGGGGCTGGTGCAGGAGCTCACGCGCTGGGTGCTGGCCGAGGCGCTCGCGCAGTGCTCGCGCTGGCGCCGGCGGGGGCTGCGGCTCGGGGTCGCCGTCAACCTCTCGGTCTGGGACCTGCACGACCGCGACCTCCCGCGCCAGGTGATGCGCTTCCTGCAGGGCTTCGGGCTGTCTCCGGACGTGCTCACCCTCGAGGTCACGGAGTCCGCGGCCATGGCCGATCCCGGGCGCGCGCGCGAGGTCCTCGGCGAGCTCTGCATGGAGGGCGTGCGCATCGCCATCGACGACTTCGGCACGGGCTTCTCCTCCCTCGCCCACCTGAAGCAGCTTCCCGCGCACGAGCTCAAGATCGACAAGTCCTTCGTGACCGACATGTGCCACGACGACAACGACGCCGTCATCGTGCGCTCCCTCATCGACCTCGGCCACAACCTCGGCCGCGAGGTCGTCGCGGAAGGCGTCGAGGACCAGGAGATCTGGGACATCCTCGCCATCCTGCGCTGCGACTACGCGCAGGGCTTCCACGTGGCCCGCCCCATGCCCGCCGAGCGCCTCGGCGCCTGGTTCCGTCGCCACGGCGCAGCGCTGGCCGGCTGAGCCCGTCCC
>WFOW01000206.1 GCA_015487895.1 Gammaproteobacteria bacterium
TTCCAGCCCTATTCAACTAGGGCTGGAAGCCTTCCAAGGTTCACCCGCTGCGGCGGGCGGGCCGGCGGCTCCAGGCAGCGAGGTAGGCCATGAGCGACAACAGGCACGGCAGGAGCGGCGACGGCGGCAAGCTGCTCTACTGCTCCTTCTGCGGCAAGAGCCAGCACGAGGTGCGCAAGCTCATCGCGGGCCCCTCGGTGTTCGTCTGCGACGAGTGCGTGGAGCTCTGCAACGACATCATCCGCGAGGAGCTCCAGGAGCAGTCGGCCGCCTCCGGCAACCGCCTGCCGAAGCCGCACGAGATCAAGCAGGTCCTCGACGAGTACGTCATCGGCCAGGAGCGGGCCAAGAAGACGCTCTCGGTGGCCGTCTACAACCACTACAAGCGCCTCGAGAGCCGGCACCGCAAGGACGATGTCGAGATCGCCAAGAGCAACATCCTGCTCATCGGCCCCACGGGCTCGGGCAAGACGCTGCTGGCCGAGACGCTGGCGCGCCTGCTCAACGTGCCCTTCACCATCGCCGACGCCACGACGCTCACCGAGGCGGGCTACGTCGGCGAGGACGTCGAGAACATCATCCAGAAGCTGCTGCAGAAGTGCGACTACGACGTCGAGAAGGCGCAGACGGGCATCGTCTACATCGACGAGATCGACAAGATCTCGCGCAAGTCCGAGAACCCGTCCATCACCCGCGACGTCTCGGGCGAGGGCGTGCAGCAGGCCCTGCTCAAGCTCATCGAGGGCACGGTGGCCTCGGTGCCGCCGCAGGGCGGGCGCAAGCACCCGCAGCAGGAGTTCCTGCAGGTCGACACGACCAACATCCTTTTCATCTGCGGCGGCGCCTTCGCCGGCCTGGAGAAGATCATCCAGTCGCGGTCGGAGAAGAGCGGGATCGGCTTCTCGGCCGAGGTCAAGAGCAAGGACGAGCGCCGCAAGGTGGGCGAGATCCTGGCCGACGTAGAGCCCGAGGACCTCATCCGCTACGGGCTCATCCCGGAGTTCGTCGGCCGGCTGCCCGTGATCGCCACGCTCGAGGAGCTGGACGAGGAGGCGCTGGTGCGCATCCTCACCGAGCCCAAGAACGCGGTCACCAAGCAGTACCAGCGCCTGTTCGAGATGGAGGGCGTGGAGCTCGAGTTCCGCGAGGACGCCCTGCGCGCGGTGGCCCGCAAGGCCATGGAGCGCAAGACCGGGGCGCGCGGCCTGCGCACCATCCTCGAGAACGTGCTGCTCGACACCATGTACGAGCTCCCCTCGCTCGAGGGCGTGAGCAAGGTGGTGATCGACGAGGCGGTGATCCGCGGCGAGTCGCGCCCCTACCTCATCTACGAGAACGCCGACCACCAGCGCGCCGCCTCCGACTGAGCCGGCGCCGCCGGGCGGCGGCCGGGCCGCCCCGCTCTTTGGCACGCTTGTTGAATCTCTTCCCGTGCGCCCGCATATTCCGGGGCTCGGGCGGCGCGGGCCGCGCGACCGGCCCATGCCCGCACCCCTGACGAGGACATGAGACCCATGGAGACACGCGATCCCAGCCAGCCCATCGAAGGCCAGTCCCGCGGCAGCGGACCGGTGCCGGTCCTGCCCCTGCGTGACGTGGTGGTCTACCCGCACATGGTCATCCCGCTCTTCGTGGGCCGCGAGAAGTCCATCCGCGCCCTCGAGCTCGCCATGCAGGCCGACAAGCGCATCCTGCTCGTGGCCCAGAAGAGCGCCGAGGTCGACGACCCCACGCCGGAGGACATCCACGGCGTCGGCACGCTCTCGACCATCCTCCAGCTCCTCAAGCTCCCGGACGGCACCGTCAAGGTGCTGGTGGAGGGCGGCGAGCGCGCGCGCGTGCTCGGCTACACCGAGACCGAGGACCACTTCGCGGCGCGCATCGAGCCCATGCCCGAGCGCCTCGCGCCCGAGGACCGCGAGACCGAGGTCCTCATGCGCACGGTGGTCAACCTCTTCGACCAGTACGTCAAGCTCAACAAGAAGGTGCCGCCCGAGGTGCTGACCTCGCTCGCGGGCATCGACGAGCCCGGGCGCCTCGCCGACACCATCGCCGCGCACATGGCGCTGAAGCTGGAGGAGAAGCAGCGCATCCTCGAGATCGAGGACGTGCGCGAGCGCTTCGAGCACCTCATGGGGCTGATCGAGGGCGAGATCGACATCCTCCAGATCGAGAAGCGCATCCGCTCGCGCGTCAAGCAGCAGATGGAGAAGAGCCAGCGCGAGTACTACCTCAACGAGCAGATGAAGGCGATCCAGAAGGAGCTGGGCGAGCTGGAGGACGCGCCCAACGAGGCCGAGGAGCTCGCGCGCCGCATCGAGAAGTCCGGCATGCCCAAGGAGGCGCGCAAGAAGGCCGAGGCCGAGCTCAACAAGCTCAAGATGATGTCGCCCATGTCGGCCGAGGCCACGGTGGTGCGCAACTACATCGACTGGCTGGTGCAGGTGCCGTGGAAGAAGCGCACCCGCATCCGCCACGACCTCGCCCAGGCCCAGGAGGTGCTGGACGCCGACCACTACGGGCTGGAGAAGGTCAAGGAGCGCATCCTCGAATACCTCGCCGTGCAGCAGCGCGTGCGCAAGATGAAGGGCCCGATCCTGTGCCTCGTGGGCCCGCCGGGCGTGGGCAAGACCTCGCTCGGGCGCTCCATCGCGCGCGCCACCAACCGCAAGTTCGTGCGCATGTCGCTCGGCGGGGTGCGCGACGAGGCCGAGATCCGCGGCCACCGCCGCACCTACATCGGCGCGCTGCCCGGCAAGATCATCCAGAACATGGCCAAGGTCGGGGTCAAGAATCCGCTCTTCCTTCTCGACGAGGTGGACAAGATGGCCATGGACTTCCGCGGCGACCCGGCCTCGGCGCTGCTCGAGGTCCTCGATCCCGAGCAGAACCACACCTTCAACGACCACTACCTCGAGGTGGACTACGACCTCTCGGAGGTGATGTTCGTCTGCACGGCGAACACCCTCAACATCCCGCCGGCGCTGCTGGACCGCATGGAGGTGATCCG
>WFOW01000207.1 GCA_015487895.1 Gammaproteobacteria bacterium
CCCTCCGGCGTGACCTCGAGGTCGGCGCCCATGCGGCGCAGGATCTCGATCACCCCCGCGCGCGTGGGGTTGAGGCCCACGTGCTCGAGCTCCACGTCCGAGCCGGGCGCGATGCTCGCCCCCACCAGGAAGAAGGCCGCCGAGCTCAGGTCCGCGGGCACGTCCACCGCCGTCGCCCGCAGCCGGTGCCCGCCCTCGAGGCAGACGCGCAGGCGCGCGGGCTCGCGCGCCACCGGCCAGCCGAACCCGGCGAGCATGCGCTCGGTGTGGTCGCGCGTGGGCGCGGGCTCGGCCACGCAGGTCCGCCCCTCGGCGTAGAGGCCCGCGAGCAGCACGGCGGACTTGACCTGCGCGCTCGCCACCGGGCTGCGGTGGTCGATCCCGCGCAGGTGCGGGTTGCCGTGGATCCGAAGGGGCGCCGTCCCCTCCGGCGTGGTCTCGATGCGCGCGCCCATGCGCGCCAGCGGCTCGGTGACGCGCCGCATGGGCCGGCGCGAGAGCGAGGCGTCGCCCGTGAGCACCGTGTCGAAGGGCTGGCCGGCGAGCAGCCCCGCCAGCAGCCGCATGGAGGTGCCGGAATTGCCGAGGTCGAGCGGGCCGGGCGGCGGCCGCAGCCCCTCCATGCCGACGCCCTCGATCACGAGCCGTCCGCCCTCCGGGCCCTCGATACGCACCCCCATGGCGCGGAACGCGCCCATGGTGGCGAGGCAGTCGGCGCCCTCCAGAAAGCCCGTCACCTCGGTCACGCCGTCGGCCAGCGCCCCGAGCATCACCGCCCGGTGCGAGATCGACTTGTCGCCGGGCACGCGCAGACGTCCCGCCAGGCGCCCGCCCGGCCGCACCACCCAGTCGCGGCGCGCCGTGTCCATCAGCCCGCCTCCCGGCCCGCGGCGTGGGCGTCGCGCGCGGCCTTGGCGCGTGCGAACAGCCGCTCGAGGGCGGCGCCGTCGGCGCCCGCCACCGCCGCGCGCACCGCCGCGAGCGCCTCGCCGTAGCGGTCGAGCATCTCGACGATGGCCTCGCGGTTGGCGAGGCAGATGTCGCGCCACATGACGGGGTCGCTGGAGGCGATGCGCGTGAAGTCGCGGAAGCCGCCCGCCGCGTTGGCGAAGACCTCCTCGTGCTCGTCGAGCCCGGCGAGCAGGTCCACGAGGGTGTAGGCCAGCACGTGCGGCAGGTGGCTGGTGGCGGCGAGGACGCGGTCGTGGCGCGCGGGGTCCATCTCCACCACCTCGGCGCCGACCGCCTCCCACAGCGCGCGCACGCGCGCCACGGCCTCCGGTGCGGTATCCGCCACCGGCGTCAGGATCACGCGGCGGCCGCGGAACAGCGTGGCGAAGGCGGCCTCCACGCCGCTGCGCTCGGTGCCGGCCACGGGATGGCCCGGCACGAAGCGCGCGAAGGCGGCCCCGAGCGCGGCGCGCGCGTCCTCCACCACCGCCCGCTTGGCGCTGCCCACGTCCGTGACGACGGCCTCCGGGCCGAGGCCCGGGGCGAGCGCCTCCATCAGCGCCCGCATCGTCCCCAGGGGCACGGCGAGCACCACGAGGTCCGCCCCGGCCACGCCCTCGGCGGGCTCGGTCGTCCAGCGGTCCACCACCCCGAGCGCGCGCGCGCGCTCGAGGCGCTCGCGGCGCCGGCCGATGCCGACGATCTCGCCCGCGAGGCCGGCCTCGCGGGCGGCGAGCGCGAGCGAGCCGCCGATGAGGCCGACGCCCGCCACCGCCAGCCGTCCGAAGCGCGGCGCCGTCACCGCCCCAGCACCCGCGCCAGCGCCTCCAGAAAGCGCCGGTTCTCCTCCGGCAGGCCCACGGTCACGCGCAGGTGCCGCGGCAGGCCGTAGCCCGCCACCGGCCGCACGATGACCCCCTCGCGCAGCAGCGCCTCGTAGACGGGCGCGGCCTCCCGGCCGGCGTCCACGCACAGGAAGTTGCCGGCCGAAGGGATCCAGCCGAGGCCGAGGTCGCGCAGCCCGGCCTCGAGCTGCGCCATGCCCTCGCGGTTGAGCGCCACGCTGCGCGCGATGTGGGCCTCGTCCGCGAGCGCCGCCCGCGCCGCCGCCTGGGCCACGGCATTGACGTTGAAGGGGTGGCGCACCCGGTTGAGGAGCTCGGCCACCTCGGGCGCGGCGACGCCGTAGCCGACGCGCAGCCCGGCGAGGCCGTAGGCCTTCGAGAAGGTGCGCGTCACCACCAGCCGCGGCAGCGCTGCGACCCAGGCGAGCGCGCCCGCCTCGCCCGCCGGCGCCGCGTACTCGTGGTAGGCCTCGTCCACCACGGC
This sequence comes from Gammaproteobacteria bacterium, assembly GCA_015487895.1. Taxonomy (GTDB): domain Bacteria; phylum Pseudomonadota; class Gammaproteobacteria; order S144-34; family S144-34; genus S144-34. The sequence continues at coordinate 2,281 of WFOW01000207.1, forward strand.
CACCACGTGCGGCGGCAGCGCCTCGAGGAAGGCGCGCAGGCGCTCCGGCGCGAGCCGGGTGCCCGTGGGGTTGTTGGGGTTGGCGATCCAGACCACGCGCGTGCGCGCCGTCACGCGCGCCGCCATCGCCTCGAGGTCGTGGCCGAAATCGCGCGCCGGCGCCATCACCGCCTCGGCGCCCGCCGCCCGCGTGGCGATGGGGTAGACGGCGAAGGCGTGCGCGCTCATCACCGCCTCGGCGCCGGGGCCGAGGAAGGCGCGCGCGACGAGGTCCAGCACGTCGTTGGAGCCGTTGCCGAGGACGACGCAGGCCGGGTCCACGCCGTGGCGCGCGGCGATCGCCTCGCGCAGCGCATGCCCGTGGCCGTCGGGGTAGCGGGCGAGGTCCGCCAGCGCCGCGCGCCACGGCGTGGACCCGGCCTGCGTCGTCCTCGGCAACGGCTCCAACGACGTGCTGGACCTCGTCGCGCGCGCC
>WFOW01000208.1 GCA_015487895.1 Gammaproteobacteria bacterium
CACCAGGAGCGCGCGCGGCACGGTGCCGCCCAGGAGATGCGTGGCCGGCGCAACGAGCACGGCCCACAGCGCGAGCGCGTCGGCGAGCGTCCCACGGAGGTGGTAGACCTGCCCCAGGACGCCGATGTCCGCGGCCACGGAGAGCTGGAAGAGGACCAGGGCCCCGTCGCGCCAGCGGCCGGCGCCGCGCCGGCCGGCCTCCCAGGCGGCCGCGCCGATCGCGGCGGTGAGCAGCAGGGAGCCGGCGACCTTGGCGAGGTCCGGGATGCGCTCCCAGTTCGCCGCGACCAGGGAGACGATGCCGAGGCCCGAGATGCCGGCCCCGAGCGCGATGACGCCGACCTGGACCCAGGAGGCGCTCCTGCCGCGCCGGGCCCGTTCCCAGGCCAGGATGCGCTCGCGCTGCGCCGGTTCGATGAGGCCCGCCGCCTCCCAGCGGGCCAGCCTGCGCTCGAGCCTTCCCTGCATCTGCTCCGTCGAACGGATCGTGGATGCCGCCGATGCTAGCCGCGTGGGCTGCACCGCTCAAGGAGACAGGGCGCCTCTGCGCGCACGGCTCCGGGACGGCGCCCGGCGCCTTCCTCGCGAGCCGGTCCCGCCCGACCTATGCCGTGCGCGGGGCGAAACGGATGCCGAGCGTGCGCGCGACGGCATCGAGCCTGCGGTCGCGGGTCCAGAGCCGCGTGCCGGGCGAGAGCGCCACGGCCGCCAGGAGATGCACGTCGATCCAGCCGATCCCCCTGCCCATGAGACGGTGCGCCTCGACGAAGCACAGCGCCTCGTCGTCGGTGGCGACAGGGCTTCGGGGAAGCGCCCCGAGGTGACGCAGCACTTCCGCGCGCCTTCGGAGATTGCCGCAGGCGAGCTCGCCCAGCACGAAGGGATGCATCAGCACCTGGCTGCGCTCCAGGAGCGCGACCAGGTGCGGCTCGCCCGTGCGCAGATGGTCGATCCAGACCGAGGTGTCTACGAGGATCACGTGACCGCGGGCCGACGACGGGGCACGGCCCGGAGCCGGGGCTGCGAGCCCCCGAGACGGGCCAGGCGCCGCGCCGCCTCGCGCTCGATGAGCGCCTCGAAGGCCATCCGCACCAGCTCCGCGCGGCTGTCGACGCCGGTCAGCCGCCGCGCCTCGGCGAGCAGCTCGTCGTCGATGTTGACCGTGGTCCGCATGGCCTCTCCCTCCCTGTCACGATGCGCATCGATTCTAGCATCTTCCGATTCGCTATTTGATGCGCGTGCCGTAGTCTGCTATCGGCGGGCGCGCGCGGCGAGGAACTCGCGCAGGGCGCGGGCGGTGTGGCTGCCCCGCCGGCGCCGGGCGACGCGCTCGGGCGGCCCTTCGGCGACCACGCGGCCGCCGCGCTCGCCGCCCTCGGGGCCGAGGTCCAGGATCCAGTCGGCCTCGGCGATCACGTCCAGGTTGTGCTCGATCACCACCACGGTGTGACCGGCGTCGACCAGGCGGTGCAGCACGCGCACCAGCCTCTCGACGTCGGCCATGTGCAGGCCCACGGTGGGCTCGTCGAGCAGGTACAGGGTGGGCTTGGCGCGCCGCCGCGCGCGCGGGTCCGGGGCCTCGGGGCGCACGCGCGCGAGCTCGGCGACGAGCTTGATGCGCTGCGCCTCGCCGCCGGAGAGCGTGGGGCTGGGCTGGCCGAGCGCGAGATAGCCGAGGCCGACGTCGCGCAGCAGCTCCAGCGGGTGGCGGATGCGCGGATGGGCGGCGAAGAGATCCACGGCCTCGTCCACGCTCATGGCGAGCACCTCGGCGATGCTGCGCCCGTTCCAGCGCACCTCGAGCGTCTCGGCGGCGTAGCGGCTGCCGCCGCAGACCTCGCAGGGGACCTTCACGTCCGGCAGGAAGCTCATCTCGACGGTGCGCACGCCCTGCCCTTCGCAGGCCTCGCAGCGCCCCCCGGCGACGTTGAAGGAGAAGCGCCCGGGCCTCCACCCGCGCAGGCGCGCCTCGGTGGTGGCGGCGTAGAGGCGGCGCACCTCGTCGAACAGCCCCACGTAGGTGGCGGGGCAGGAGCGCGGCGTGCGGCCGATGGGCGACTGGTCCACCTCGAGCACGCGCCCGAGCCGCTCGTGGCCGCGCACGGCCTCGCAGCCCACGGGGGCGCGCCCGCGGCGGCCGCGGCCGACGAGGCGCGCGAGGCTGGCGTGGAGAACGCCGTGCACGAGCGTGCTCTTGCCCGAGCCCGAGACGCCGGTCACGCACACCAGCCGCCCGAGCGGGATGCGCACGTCGATGCCGCGCAGGTTGTGCAGGCGCGCGCCCTCGACCACGAGCCATTCGCCGGCGGGCGGCGGCGGGCGGCGCGCGAGCCCCGGCAGGGG
>WFOW01000209.1 GCA_015487895.1 Gammaproteobacteria bacterium
AGCGCGAGCAGGGCGAGCGCGGGCGCGGCCACCGCCGCGCGGCGGGCGGAGGGGGCCTCGCCGAGCCGTGCCGCCAGCGCCAGCGCCGCGGCCGGCAGCGCCGGGAGCACGTAGTGCGGCTGCTTGCCGCTGACGAGGGTGAAGATCGCGAGCCCCGGCAGCGCCCAGGCGGCGCACAGCCGCAGGCCGGCGTCGGCCCCCGCCCCCCGCCGGCGCCACGCCGCCCACGCCGGCGTCCAGAGCGACCACGGCAGCAGGAACACCGGCGCCCAGGCGAGGTACCACCACCAGGGCCGGCCGTGGGCGAAGGAGTCGACCACACGCCCGGCCGTCTGGCCCCACAGGATGGCGCGCGCGTACTCGGGGCCGCCCGCGGCGGCCGCGGGGAGCGCCCAGGCGGCGGCGAGCGCCGTCCCCGCCAGGAGCGCCGCGGCGAGCGCCGCGTACCAGCGCCGCGGCCGCCGGCGCGCGCCCTCGGCCCACCACGGCGCGAGCAGCGCGGGCGGCAGCGCCCAGGCCAGCACCGCCGGCCCCTTGGCGAGCAGGCCGAGCCCCACGGCCAGGGCGAGCGCCGCCCAGCCCGCCCGCCGGCCGCGCGCGGCCTCGACCGCGCCCAGCACGCCGAGCGTGGCGAAGAAGACCACGAGCGGGTCGAACATGAGGAGCGTGGCATAGACCGCCCACAGGAAGGCGCCGGAGAGCAGCCAGGCCGCCCGCGGGCCCACGTCGGCGCGCCCCGGCCACAGCAGGCGCGCCAGCCGCAGCACGAGCAGCAGGCTCGCGAGCGCGAACAGCGGGGGCACCAGCCGCGGCCACCAGGCGTTGACGCCCGCGACCGCCCAGCCCGCGTGCATGAGCCAGAAGAGCAGCGGCGGCTTGTGGCTGTAGGGCGCGCCGTTGAGGTGCGGCACGAGGAGGTCGCCGCGGGACCACATCTCCCAGGCGACGGCGAGGTAGCGCGTCTCGTCGATCGGCAGCGGCGGCCGCGTCCACAGCGCCACCGCGAGCAGCGCCGCCCACGCGGCGCCCCAGCCCAGCCGCCAGACGGGCACGGCGCTCACCCGGGCGGGGCGAGGCGCTCGCGGCGCTCGCGCCAGATGAAATAGAGGTTGCGCGAGTAGATCAGCAGCCCGCCCGCCTGCCCGACGATGAAGACCGGATCGAGGCGGTGGATGGCGTAGGCGAGCAGCGTCGCGCCGCCGGCGAGGCTGAAGTACCAGAAGTAGACCGGGACGACGCTGCGCCGGCGGCGCTCGGAGTAGATCCACTGCACCAGGAAGCGCGCGGAGAACAGCGCCTGGCCGGTGAAGCCGATCGCCAGCCACAGGGTGTCGGTTTCCATCACTCGGGCCTCACCTCTTCGACTTCGGGGAGGCGGCTGCGCCGCATGAGCCACAGGACGCCGGCCAGGTCCACCAGGCCGACCCACAGGCGGTTGTGCACGCCGTACTTGGAGCGCCCGCGCGTGCGCGGGCGGTGATTGACCTCCACGGAGACCACCTCGCCGCCGGCGCGCCGCACCAGCGCCGGCAGGAAGCGGTGCATGTGGTCGAAATAGGGCAGCTCCAGGAAGAGCTCCCGCGGGAAGAGCTTGAGCCCGCAGCCGGTGTCGGGCGTGCCGTCGCCGAGCAGCCGCGCGCGCACGGCGTTCGCCACCCGCGAGGAGACGCGGCGCAGCCAGCCGTCGTGGCGGCGGCGGCGCCAACCGGCCACCATCAGGCGCGCCTCCTCGCCGCCGCGCGCGTCGCGCTCGGCCAGCAGGCGCGGGATGTCGGCGGGGTCGTTCTGCCCGTCGCCGTCGAGGGTGGCGATCCAGCGCCCGCGCGCGGCGCGCACGCCCGTGCGGATGGCGGTGCTCTGCCCGCAGCAGCGCGCATGGCGCAGCACGCGCAGGCGCGCGAAGCCGCGCTGGAGGCCGGTCAGGCGCTCGAGGGTGGCGTCGGTGCTCCCGTCGTCGACGTAGATCACCTCATAGTCGAAGCGGCCCTCGAGCGCCCTCCGGATCTCCTCCACCAGCGGGGCCACGTTGTCCGCCTCGTCGCGGACCGGCACCACCACGGAAAGCTGCATGGCAGCGCATTATCCGGCGCGCGCCCCGCGCGGTCCAATCCCCACGCGGCGAAGGGGAGACGCCGGACGGAGGCTGCCGTATAGTTGGGCCCACGCCGAAGCCGCCTTCCTTCCCGCCGACCGTCGAGGAGCCGCAGCACCGTGCCCGGCGCGAACCGCCTCGCGCAGGAGACCAGCCCCTACCTCCTGCAGCACGCCGACAACCCCGTCGACTGGTACCCCTGGGGCGAGGAGGCGCTCGCCCGCGCGCGCGCCGAGGACCGGCCCATCCTGCTCTCGATCGGCTACTCGGCCTGCCACTGGTGCCACGTGATGGCGCACGAGTCCTTCGAGGACCCGGAGACCGCGCGCCTCATGAACGAGCTCTTCGTCAACGTCAAGGTCGACCGCGAGGAGCGGCCGGACCTGGACCGCATCCACCAGTCGGCCCACCAGCTCCTCACGGGCCGTCCCGGCGGCTGGCCGCTGACGGTGTTCCTGACGCCGGACGACCTGGTGCCCTTCTTCGCCGGCACCTACTTCCCGCCCGAGCCGCGCCACGGCCTGCCGGCCTTCCGCGAGCTGCTGCGCTGGGTGGCGGAGGTCTACCGCACCCGCCGCGACGAGATCCGCCGCCAGAACGCGGCCCTGCTCGAGGCCCTGCGCGGCCTGGAGCCGGCGCCCGCGGCCGGCGCCCGGCCGCTCGACGCCGCGCCCCTCGAGGTCGCCCGCCGCCAGATCGAGCGCGACTACGACCCGCGCCACGGCGGCTTCGGGCCGGCGCCGAAGTTCCCGCACCCGACGCACCTCGAGCGGCTCCTGCGCCACTGGGCCGCGGGCGCCGCCCGCGGCGAGCCCGACGCGCGCGCGCTCGGGATGCTGCGCCACACGCTGGAGGCGATGGCGCGCGGGGGGCTCTACGACCAGCTCGGCGGCGGCTTCTGCCGCTACTCGGTGGACGAGCGCTGGGAGATCCCCCACTTCGAGAAGATGCTCTACGACAACGGCCAGCTCCTCGGCCTCTACGCCGAGGCCTGGGCGGCGACGGGCGAGCCGCTCTTGCGCCGCGTGGCCGAGGAGACGGCGGCCTTCCTGCTCACCGAGATGCGCACCGCCGAGGGCGGCCTGGCGGCGGCGCTGGACGCCGACAGCGAGGGCGGCGAGGGCGCCTTCTACGTGTGGACGCGCGAGGAGGCGCGGGAGGCGCTCGGCGACGAGCGGCTGTGGCGCGTGGCCGAGGCGGCCTTCGGCCTCGACCGCCCGCCCAACTTCGAGGGCCGCTGGCATCTCGCGCTGCGGCGCACCCCGGCGGAGCTCGCCGCCGGGCTCGGGCTCGCCGAGGAGGAGGCCGCGCGCCTGCTCGCGGAGGCCCGCGCGCGGCTCGCCGCGGCGCGCGCGCGCCGCCCGCGCCCGGGGCGCGACGACAAGGTGATCGTCTCGTGGAACGCGCTCGCCGTGCGCGGCCTGGCGCGCGCGGCGCGCCACCTGGGCCGCGAGGACCTCGCCGCCGAGGCGGCGGCCGTCGTCGACCTCCTGCGCGCGCGGCTGTGGCGCGACGGCAGGCTGCTCTCGGTGTGGAAGGACGGCCGCGCGCGCTTCCCCGCCTACCTCGACGACCACGCCTTCCTGCTCGCGGCGCTCCTCGAGCTGCTGGCCGTGCGCTTCCGGCGCGAGGACCTGGAGCTCGCCATGGCGCTCGCCGACCGGCTGCTGGAGGGCTTCGAGGACCGCGAGCGCGGCGGCTTCCGCTTCACGGCCTCCGACCACGAGCGCCTCATCCACCGCCCCCGCCCCTTCGCCGACGACGCGCTCCCCTCGGGCAACGGCGTCGCCGCCTGGGCCCTGCAGCGCCTCGGCCACCTGCTCGGCGAGCCGCGCCACCTGGCCGCGGCCGAGCGCACCCTGCGCGCGGGCTGGGGCCTGCTGGAGCAGAGCCCCTACGCCTGCGGCGCGCTGCTCGACGCCCTGGAGGAGCACCTGTGGCCGCCGGAGCTCGTGGTCGTCCACGCCCCGGCGGAGGCGCTCGGGCGCTGGCGCGCGGCGCTCGCGGGCTGCGCGCCGCGGCGCATGGCCGTGCTGGTGCCGGCCGAGGAGGCGGCGGGCCTGCCGGGCCCGCTCGCGCCGCCGCGCACGGTGCCCCCCGGCGGCATCGCCCACGTCTGCCGCGGCACCGAGTGCCTCCCGCCGGTGGAGGCGCCCGAGGCCCTCCCGGCGCTGCTGGGGCCGGCCGCCGCTGCCGGGGGCTAGCCGCGCCCGCCGCCGCGCGCTAGAGTGCGCAGTCGCATGCGCACCGCCCACTACACGCTGCCGGTGCGGACCGGCGCCGCCTTCGAGACGCACGACCTCACCCCGCGCCTGCGCGAGCTGGTGCGCGAGGCGGGCGTGCGCGAGGGGCTCGCCGTAGCGAGCTGCGGCCACACCACGACCGCGCTCGTCGTCAACGAGAACGAGCCCCGCCTGGTCGAGGACCTGCGCCGCTTCCTGACGCGGCTGGCCCCGCCCGGCGCGGGCTACCTGCACGACGACATCGAGCTGCGCGACTGCCCGCCGGACGAGCCGCGCAACGCCCACGCGCACCTAGCGGCCATGCTGCTCAACAGCACCGAGGTGATCGCCATCGCCGGGGGCGAGCTCGCCCTCGGCACCTGGCAGTCGCTGCTGCTGGTCGAGCTCGACGGGCCGCGCGAGCGCACCGTGCGGGTCCAGATCCTGGGGCAGTGAGGGCCGGCGGCGCCCGCCGGGCACGGGCACTTTCGCCCCGCCCGGCGGTCACAAGGGCGGGCGGCCCGCACGGGGAAAGGGCCCCGCCGCGGGCCGGAACGCACGCCGGCACCGCCGCCGGCGCGGAGGGGCGGGCCGGCCGGGACTGCCGACAGAGGAGATGCCGCAGATGCACAGAAGGCTCGGATACGCGCTCACCCTCTGCCTGCTCCCGGGGCTCGCCCTCGCGGCGCCGCGGGTGCCGGGACCGCTCGTCGACACGGCCTGGCTCGCCGAGCACCTCGACCAGGTGCTGGTGATGGACGTGCGCGGCAACCCGCGCACCTACTCGGTGCCGCCGCGCTGGCAGACCGACCGGCGCACCGGCAGGCGCTTCCTGGCGCAGCTCGGCGGCCACATCCCGGGGGCGGTGGCGGTCGAGTACCGCAGGCTGCGCACCGAGCGCGTCATCGGCGGGCGCAAGGTCCAGAAGATGCTCCCGCCCCGGGACGTGTTCGAGCGCCTCATGCAGGCCGCGGGCCTCGATCCGGACGAGCCCGTGGTCCTCGTCACCGAGGGCTTCGGGCCGGGCGACATGACTATCGCCACCCGCGTCTACTGGCAGCTCAAGTACTACGGGCACGACAACGTCGCCATCCTCGACGGCGGCCTGCTGCAATGGCTGCTCGAGGGGCGCGAGGTGGAGACCAGGCCCGTGCGCCCGGAGCGCGGCACGTGGAAGGCGCGCGCCGAGCGCCGCGAGCTGCTCGCCACCAGCGAGGACGTCGAGCGCGCGCGCAGGGAGGGCTCGGCCCAGCTCGTCGACAGCCGCGCCCTGGCGCAGTACTTCGGGCTCACCAAGCCGCCCTACGTGCATGCCTACGGCCACATCCCGGGCGCCAAGCCCTTCCCGAACGAGCTCTACGTGAGCGGCGACCGCGGCGGGGCGCGCTTCGTCGCCCCGGAGCGCCTGCGCAAGCTCGCCCGCCGGCTCGGCATCGACCCCGCCAAGCCCGCCATCGCCTACTGCAACAGCGGCCACCTCGCCTCCGGCGGCTGGTTCGTGCTGCACGAGCTGCTCGGCAACCCGGACGTGCGCCTCTACGACGGCTCCATGCACGAGTGGACCCTCGAGGGCCGGCCCGTGGCGACGGTGGAGGGCTGAGCGGTGAGGCGCCCTCCCCTGCCCGCCGCGGCGCTCGCCGGCGCGCTGCTGCTGCTCGCGGCCCTGCCGGCGCGCGCCGACATGCACCCGACGCGCCTGCTGGCCGAGCGGCTCCTGGCGGAGGTCGACGACACCACGTGGTTCGCCGAGGGCACGGGCCGGAAGGTCCTCTACATCGTCATCGACCCCAACTGCCCCTACTGCCACAAGCTCTGGGAGCGCCTGCGCGGGCCGGTCGAGCGCGGCGAGCTTCAGGTGCGCTGGATCATCGTCGGCTACCTCACCTCCACCAGCCTGGGCAAGGCCGCCGCCATCCTCCAGGCCGAGGATCCCGTCGCGGCGCTGCGCGTCAACGAGGAGGACTTCGGCTTCCGCGACGAGGACCCGGGCGGCGGCATCGAGCCGCTGTCCGAGGAGGCGATCCGCGACGAGACGCGGCTCGCGCTGGCGGCGAACCTCGCGCTGATGCAGAACAACAATCTCTTCGGCGTTCCGCTCGCCTTCTTCCGGGCGGCCGACGGCCGCGGCTTCATGTTCGAGGGCGCGCCGCCTCCGGACATCCTCCGCCAGATCCTGTCGCTGATCGCCGAGGAGCCTGCGGCCTCGGGGCAGGACCCGCCCGGGAGCGAGACCCGCTGAGCCGTGGCCCTGCTCTGGCGCGCCGAGCGCGGCGGGCACCGCTACGAGGTGCGCGCGGCGGGCCGCACCCTCCGCCTCTACACCGACGGCGTGCTCCACACCGCGCACAACCCGCGCCGCGTGCTCACCCACGCGGTGTGGGACCTGCTGGTGCTGCCCGCCTTCCTGCTCGAGCCGCCGCCGGCGCGCGTGCTGGTGCTGGGCCTCGGCGGCGGCGCGGCGGTGCGCCTGCTGCGCCGCTACTTCCCGCGCGCCCATGTCACGGCGGTCGAGCGCGACCCCGTCCACCTCACGGTCGCGCGGCGCTTCTTCGGCCTGCGCCCCTCGCGCCGCCTGGCGCTGGTCGAGGCCGACGCGCGCGGCTGGGTGCGCGACCATGCGGGCCCGCCCTTCGACCTCGTGATCGACGACCTCTTCGGCGGCCGCGGCGAGCCGGAGCGCGCGCTGGCGCTGGATCCGGGCTGGATGGGGGCGCTCGCCGGCCTCGTGGGCGAAGGCGGCGCGCTCGTCGCCAACTGCGCGAGCCGCGCCGAGCTCGGCCGCTGCGCCTGGCGCACGCGCCCGGGGCTTCGGCGGCGCCTGCCGGGCGCGCTCGCGCTCTCGACGCCGCGCGAGCACAACGCCGTCGGGGCCTTCCTGCGCCGGCCGGTGGCGCCGGCCGAGCTGTGGCGCGCCCTCGAGGGCGTGCCGGGGCTGTGCCCGCGGCGCACCGCCGCCCGCCGCCGCTACCGGATCGCGCGCCTGGCGCCGGCCGCCGCGTGACGGCCGCCCTTGCCCCGGCGCACCGCCCTGGGCGAGACTCGGGGCTCCGCTGAACCGCGGCCCGCGCGGCGGCGACACAACGAAGAACGACGACCGGCTCCCCAGGGAGGAGACACATGGGTATCCGAGATCCGCGCCGGTGGCTGGCCGCCGGCCTCCTGCTCGCCGCCGGCGCGGCGGGCGCCACTCCCAGGACGAGCTACGGCCCCGCCGCCCAGCGCGACTACGACCTCGCCATCACCGGCCTGCGGCTCGCCGAAGGCGTCGAGCGCGGGCGGGTCACCGTCCCGACCAGCATCGGTCTCTACTTGAGCTTCGCCAACCTGGGCCGCTCGACGGTGGAGGGCGCGAGCGCGCGCGGCGTGGTGCGCATCGTCCTCTACCTGACGCGCGACCGCCGCGAGCGCCCGGCGGGCCCCTTCCGACCGCTGCGGCGCGGCGAGTTCGAGCCGGGCAAGCCGCTGCGCGGCGGCATCATCGGCCTGACCTTCCCCATGCCGCCCGGCTTTCACCGCCGCAACAAGGGCCACGCGGTGGCGCTGCCGGCCGCGATCGAGCCCGGGCGCTGGTGGCTGTGCGCCTACATCGACGCCGACGACGTGGTGCCCGAGCGCAACGAGCGCAACAACATCCGCTGCCGCGCCCTGCGCGTCATGCACGCCGGCGGCGACGATGCGGCCGCGGGCGCCTCCCGCGGCGCGCCGCAGCGCACCACCGAGCCGCGGCGCGCCGAGCGCCGGCCGCACTCAAAGCGCCCGCAATCTGGAAAAACCGATCTGGCTAAACGAATCCGGCGTGCCGGTGTGGGACGATTATCCCGGCCCCGTCTGCGAAC
>WFOW01000210.1 GCA_015487895.1 Gammaproteobacteria bacterium
TCCCGTGCGCCACGTGCGCATCGAGGGCGAGCTGCGCCACGTGGACCGCGCCGCGCTCGAGCGGGCCGCGGCGCCGCATGCGCGCGGCGGCTTCCTCACCGTGGACCTGGAGGCGCTCGCGCGCGCCGTGGCGGCCACCCCGTGGGTGGACCGCGTCTCGGTGCGGCGGCGCTGGCCGGACACGCTGGTGGTGCACGTGCGCGAGCACCGCGTGGTCGCCGCCTGGGCGGGCGGCGGGGCGGTGAACGCGCGCGGCGAGCGGGTGGAGCTGCCGGCGCGCGCGCTGCCGGCGGGCCTGCCGGTGCTCGCGGGCCCCGAGGGCCGGGCCGCGGAGCTGCTCGCCGCCTGGCGGCGCTGGCAGGCGCGGCTCGCGCCGCTCGGGCTGCGCATCGAGCGGCTCGAGATGAGCGCGCGCGAGGCCTGGCGCCTGCGGCTCGCGGGCGGGATCGAGGTGGTGCTCGGCCGCGGCGCGCCGGAGGCGCGGCTCGCGCGCCTGGTGCGCGCCTGGCCGGTGGCGCTCGCCGCGCGCGCGGGGCGCATCGCGCGCGTGGACCTGCGCTACACGAACGGCTTCGCCGTGCGCTGGCGCGAGGGGGGCGATCCGCCCGCCGCACGGGGGTAGGACGCGGGGAGAGATGGCCAAAAAAGCAGAACAGCAGATGATCGTCGGGCTCGACATCGGCACGTCCAAGGTCGTCGCCATCGTCGGGGAGGTGCGCGAGGACGGCGGCATCGAGGTCGTGGGCCTCGGCAGCCACCGCTCGCGCGGGCTCAAGCGCGGCGTGGTCGTCAACATCGAGTCCACGGTGCAGTCCATCCAGCGCGCGGTGGAGGAGGCCGAGCTCATGGCCGGCTGCCAGATCCACTCGGTCTACGCCGGGATCGCCGGCAGCCACATCCGCAGCCTCAACTCGCACGGCATCGTCGCCATCCGCGACCGCGAGGTGACGCCGGGCGACGTCGAGCGCGTGATCGACGCCGCGCGCGCGGTGGCCATCCCCGCCGATCAGAAGATCCTGCACGTGCTGCCGCAAGAGTTCATCATCGACAGCCAGGACGGCATCCGCGAGCCCGTGGGCATGTCGGGCGTGCGCCTGGAGGCGCGCGTGCACCTGGTCACGGGCGCGGTGAGCGCCGCGCAGAACATCGTCAAGTGCGTGCGCCGCTGCGGGCTCGAGGTCGACGACATCATCCTCGAGCAGCTCGCCTCGAGCTACGCCGTGCTCACCGAGGACGAGAAGGAGCTCGGCGTGTGCCTGGTCGACATCGGCGGCGGCACCACCGACATCGCCGTCTTCGTCGACGGCGCCATCCGCCACACCGCCGTCATCCCCATCGCCGGCGACCAGGTGACCAACGACATCGCCGTCGCCCTGCGCACGCCCACGCACCATGCCGAGGAGATCAAGATCAAGTACGGCTGCGCCCTGACGCAGCTCGCCGGCGCCGAGGAGAGCATCGAGGTGCCGAGCGTGGGCGACCGCCCGCCGCGGCGCCTGAGCCGCCAGACGCTGGCCGAGGTGATCGAGCCGCGCTACGAGGAGCTGCTCTCGCTCGTGCAGGGCGAGCTCAGGCGCAGCGGCTTCGAGGACCTGGTGGCCGCGGGCGTGGTGCTTACCGGCGGCAGCTCGCGCATCGAGGGCGTGGTCGAGCTGGCCGAGGAGATCTTCCACATGCCGGTGCGCCTCGGCGTGCCGCAGAACGTGGACGGGCTGGTGGACGTGGTGCGCAACCCGATCTACGCCACCGGCGTCGGGCTGCTGCTCTTCGGCCACCGCCACCGCGACGCGCGCGCCGGCGAGCGGCCGGTGGGTGGCGTGCGCGGCGTGTGGGAGCGCATGCGGCGCTGGTTCCAGCGCACCCTGTGAGGGAGCCGGCAGGGTGCGCGCGGCAAGGGTTCGGCTCGCGAGGCAGGTGGATCGCCGGCTGCGTCCGGCACGAGGAGGTGGACCATGTTCGAGCTGATGGACACGTACCCGCAGAACGCGGTGATCAAGGTCATGGGCATCGGGGGTGGCGGCGGCAACGCCGTGCGCCACATGGTCGAGGCCGGCATCGACGGCGTCGACTTCATCTGCGCCAACACCGACGCCCAGGCGCTCAAGGGCACGCGCGCCAAGACCGTGCTCCAGATCGGCGCCAACATCACCAAGGGGCTGGGCGCCGGCGCCAACCCCGACGTCGGCCGCCAGGCCGCGCTCGAGGACCGCGACCGCATCCAGGAGGTGATCGCCGGCGCCGACATGCTCTTCATCACCGCCGGCATGGGCGGCGGCACCGGCACCGGCGCGGCGCCGGTGGTGGCGCAGGTGGCCAAGGAGCTCGGCATCCTGACGGTCGCCGTCGTCACCAAGCCCTTCCCCTTCGAGGGCGGCAAGCGCATGCAGGTCGCGCAGGCCGGCATCCGCGAGCTCGCCCAGCACGTCGACTCGCTCATCACCATCCCGAACGAGAAGCTCCTCACGGTGCTGGGCAAGAACGTCGGCCTGCTCGAGGCCTTCGCCGCCGCCAACGACGTCCTGCTCGGGGCGGTGCAGGGCATCGCCGAGCTCATCACGCGCCCGGGGCTCATCAACGTCGACTTCGCCGACGTGCGCACGGTGATGGCCGAGATGGGCATGGCGATGATGGGCTCGGCCACGGCCCGCGGCGAGGACCGCGCGCGCGAGGCGGCCGAGCGGGCGCTGTCGAGCCCGCTGCTCGAGGACGTCAACATCGCCGGCGCGCGGGGCATCCTGGTCAACGTCACCGCCGGCATGGACCTCACCATCGGCGAGTTCGAGGAGGTGGGCAACACGGTCAAGGAGTTCGCCTCCGACGACGCCACCGTGGTGGTGGGCACCGTCATCGACCCCGAGATGGCCGACGAGCTGCGCGTGACCGTGGTGGCCACGGGGCTCGGCGGGGCGGAGGCGGCGCGGCCGCGGCCGGTCGAGACCCCGCAGCCGGTGCGGCGCAAGGCGAGCGGCGAGATCGACTACGCCGCCCTCGAGCGCCCGGCGGTCGAGCGCCGCGAGCGCGCCGCGGCGGCCGTCGGCGGCGGCGCGGCCGAGCCCGCTCCGCCCGCGCCGGCCTACGACGAGAAGGACCTCGAGTACCTCGAGATCCCGGCCTTCCTGCGCCGCCAGGCCGACTGAGCGCCGGCCGCCGCGCCGGCGCAGGCGGACGGGGGCCGGCGCGCGCAGGCGCGCGCCGCAAAGGGGCGGCCGATCAGGGGCTTGGCCGTGCGGGCCCGGGCAGCTTCGGCTTTCGCCGGGCGGCGGCCGTGTGCTAGTATCGCCGCAGTTTTCGCGCGGATAAGGCCCGGGGACGGGGCTGCGGCGGGGGGACGAGCCGGAATAATGATAAGACAGCGCACGCTGAAGAACGTCATCCGGGCCACCGGGGTCGGGCTGCACACGGGCGAGAAGGTCTATCTCACGCTGCGGCCGGCGGCGCCGGACACGGGCATCGTCTTCCGCCGCGTGGATCTCGACCCGCCGGTCGAGATCGCCGCCCGCCCCGAGAACGTCGGCGACACCCAGCTCTCCACCACCCTGGTGCGCGACGGCGTGCGCATCTCCACCGTCGAGCACCTGCTCTCGGCCATGGCGGGCCTCGGGATCGACAACGCCTACGTCGACCTCAGCGCCCCCGAGGTGCCGATCATGGACGGCAGCGCCGGCCCCTTCGTGTTCCTGATCCAGTCGGCCGGCATCGAGGAGCAGAACGCGCCGAAGCGCTTCATCCGCATCCGCAAGCGCGTGGAGGTGCGCGACGGCGACAAGTGGGCGCGCTTCGAGCCCTTCGACGGCTTCAAGGTCGCCTTCAGCATCGACTTCGACCATCCGGTCTTCCGGCGCCACACCCAGCGCGCCGAGGTGGACTTCTCGATGACCTCCTTCGTCAAGGAGGTCAGCCGCGCGCGCACCTTCGGCTTCATGCGCGACATCGAGCGCCTGCGCGCGCACAACCTGGCGCTCGGCGGCAGCCTCGACAACGCCGTGGTGGTGGACGACTATCGGGTGCTGAACGAGGAGGGGCTGCGCTACGAGGACGAGTTCGTCAAGCACAAGATCCTCGACGCCATCGGGGATCTCTACCTCCTCGGGCGCAGCCTGGTAGGGGCCTTCTGCGGGCACAAGTCGGGCCACGCGCTGAACAACCGCCTGCTGCGCGAGCTGCTCGCACGGCGGGACGCCTGGGAGGAGGTCACCTTCGAGGACGGTGCGGAGGCGCCGGCCTCGTACCTGCAGCTCGTCGGCGGGACCGCGGGCGCGGGCTGAGGCGGCGCGCCGCCGGTCGCCTTTCAGGCGCCGCTCGCGCCGTTTCTTGAACCCCGTCGCGCCAGACGGCGCAGCGCCGCCCTAAGA
>WFOW01000211.1 GCA_015487895.1 Gammaproteobacteria bacterium
CGCCCCGCGGCTCGAGCGCCCGGTGGAGGCGCTCGCCTGGGGGGTGTTCGCGGCGGGCGCGGCGCAGCTCACCTTCCAGCTCCCCTTCCTCGCGCGCCTGGGGCTGCTGGCGCGCCCGCGCTGGGGCTGGCGCCACCCCGGCGTGCGCCGGATCCTGCGCCTCATGGGGCCGGGCGTCATCGGCTCCTCGGTGGCGCAGGTCAACCTGCTCATCGACACCGTGATCGCCTCCTTCCTGGTCACGGGCTCGGTCTCGTGGCTCTACTACGCCGACCGCCTCGTGGAGTTCCCCCTCGGGGTCTTCGGCATCGCGCTCGGCACGGTGGCGCTGCCGGCGCTCTCGGCGCGCCATGCGGCCGGCGACGGGGCGGGCTTCGCCGCCACGCTCGACCGGGCGCTGCGCTGGGTGGCGCTCGTCTCCCTGCCGGCCGCGCTCGGGCTGGCGCTGCTCGCCGGGCCCATCCTCGCGAGCCTCTTCGGCTACGGCGCCTTCGGCGCCCGCGACGTGGAGATGTCGGCGCGGGCGCTCGCGGCCTACGCCCTGGGGCTTCCGGCCTTCGTGCTCGTCAAGGTGCTGGCTCCGGGCTACTACGCGCGCCAGGACACGCGCACGCCGGTGCGCGTCGCCCTCCTCGCCATGGGGGCGAACACGGCGCTCAACCTGCTGCTGGTGGTGCCCCTGGCCCACGCGGGGCTGGCGCTCGCCTCCTCGCTCGCCGCCTGGCTCAACGCGGGCCTGCTCTACCGCGGCCTGCGCCGGCAGGGGGTGCTCCGCCACGGCGACGGCTGGCCGCGCTACGGCGCGCAGCTCGGGCTGGGGCTCGCGGCGCTCGCCGCCGTGCTGCTGGCGGCGGGCGCGCCGCCCGAGGCGTGGACGGCCTCGCCCTGGCAGGCGCGGGCGGCGACGCTCGCGCTGTGGATCGCCGCCGGCGCCGGCGCCTACTTCGGCGCCCTGTGGCTCGCGGGCTGGCGCCCGCGGGCCGCGGCGGGCGGCGCCTGAGGCGGCCGTGCTATCTTGCTTGTTATGGAACTCATCCGGGGCCTGCACAACCTGCGCCCGCGCCACCGCGGCTGCGTCGCCACCATCGGCAACTTCGACGGCGTCCACCTCGGGCACCAGGCCGTCCTCGGCCAGCTCGCCGAAAAGGCCGGGCAGCTCGGGCTGCCGACCACGGTGGTCACCTTCGAGCCGCACCCGCAGGAGTGGTTCTTTCCGGACCGCGCGCCCCCGCGCCTGACGCGCCTGCGCGAGAAGCTCACGGCGCTGCGCCGCTACTCGGTGGACCGCGTGCTGGTGCTGCGCTTCGACGCGCGCCTGGCGGCGATGGAGGCCGCCGCCTTCGTCGAGCGCATCCTGGTGCGCGGCCTCGGCGTGCGCCACCTGGTGGTGGGCGACGACTTCCGCTTCGGGCGCAACCGCGCCGGCGACTTCGCCTTCCTGCGCGCCATGGGCGCGCGCCACGGCTTCGACGTGGTGGCCATGCACTCCTTCCGCATCGAGGGCGAGCGCGTCTCCAGCACGCGCATCCGCCAGGCGCTGGCCGCGGGCGACATGGACACCGCCGAGAAGCTCCTCGGGCGCCCCTACCGCATGTGCGGGCGCGTGGCCCACGGCGACCGCCGCGGGCGCGGCATCGGCTTCCCCACGGCCAACCTCCACCTGCACCGGCGCGCCTCTCCGGTGCTCGGGGTCTTCGCGGTCGAGGTCTTCGGCGTGCCGGGCGAGCCCGTGCCGGGGGTGGCCAACGTCGGCGTGCGGCCCACGGTGGACGGCACGCGCGCCCTGCTCGAGGTGCACCTGCTCGACTTCGCGGGCGACCTCTACGGGCGCTACGTGCAGGTCGACTTCCTGCACAAGCTGCGCGACGAGCGCCGCTTCGCGAGCTTCGAGGCGCTGCGCGCGCAGATCCGCCGCGACGTCGAGGCCGCGCGCGCCTGGTTCGCCGCGCGCGCGCAGGCCGAGGCGGCGCGCGGCCGCGCCGGCGGCGGCTGAGGGCGCGCGCTCCTTGATGGGGCGGCGACGCCGCCTCTACACTTGGCGGGCTTTTTTGCGCCTCTGTGTGATGGGAGCGCCGTGGCCGACTACAAGCACACGATCAACCTGCCCCAGACCGGCTTCCCCATGCGCGCCAACCTGCCGCGGCGCGAGCCCGAGATGCTCGCGCGCTGGCGCGAGCTCGATCTGTACCGGCGGCTGCGCGAGGCGAGGCGCGGCGCCCCGCGCTTCGTGCTGCACGACGGGCCGCCCTACGCCAACGGGGCGATCCATATCGGGCATGCGGTCAACAAGATCCTCAAGGACTTCGTGGTCAAGGCGCGCGGCCTCGACGGCATGGACGCGCCCTTCGTGCCGGGCTGGGACTGCCACGGCCTGCCCATCGAGCTGCACGTCGAGCGCGAGGTCGGCAAGCCCGGCCGGGACCTGAGCCCCGCGGAGTTCCGCGCCGCCTGCCGCCGCTACGCGGCGAGCCAGGTCGAGCGCCAGCGCGAGGACTTCGTGCGCCTCGGGGTGCTCGGCGACTGGGAGCGGCCCTACCTCACGATGGACTACCGCTTCGAGGCCGACATCCTGCGCGCGCTGGGGCGCATCCACGCCGCGGGCCACGTGGTGCGCGGCGACAAGCCCGTGCACTGGTGCCTCGACTGCGGCTCGGCCCTGGCCGAGGCCGAGGTCGAGTACGAGGAGCGCGAGTCGCCGGCCATCGACGTGCGCTTCGCCGTGCTGGACGAGGCGGCGCTGCTCGCGCGCTGCGAGCACGCGCCGGACGGGCTGGGCGAGGGGCCGGTCTCGGTGGTGATCTGGACCACCACGCCCTGGACCCTGCCCGCCAACCGCGCGGTCGCCGTGCACCCCGAGCTCGAGTACGTGCTGATCCAGGCCGACGTGGGCCGCGGCCCCGAGCGCCTGGTGGTGGCCGACGCGCTGCTGCGCGAGCTCGAGGTGCGCTGGGGCCTGAGCGGGCACCGGGTGCTCGCGCGCTGCCGCGGCAGCGCCCTCGAGGGGCTGGAGCTGCGCCACCCCTTCTACCGGCGCGAGGTCCCCGTGGTGCTCGCCGACTACGTGACCACCGAGGCCGGCACCGGCTGCGTGCACACCGCGCCCGGCCACGGCCTCGAGGACTTCGAGACCGGCCAGCGCTACGGCCTGCCGGTGGACAACCCCGTGGGCCCCGACGGGCGCTTCCTGCCGGGCACCGAGCTCTTCGCCGGCGAGCACGTCCTCGAGGCCAACGAGCACGTGATCGAGGTGCTGCGCGCGCGCGGGGCGCTGCTGCATGCCGAGCGCGTGCGCCACAGCTATCCCCACTGCTGGCGCCACAAGACGCCGGTGATCTTCCGCGCCACGCCGCAGTGGTTCATCGCCATGGACGGGCGCGGGCTGCGCGAGTGCGCGCTGGCCGAGATCGCGCGCGTGCGCTGGATTCCGGAGTGGGGCCGCGCGCGGATCGAGTCCATGGTCGCGGCGCGCCCCGACTGGTGCATCTCGCGCCAGCGCCACTGGGGCGTGCCCATCGCCTTCTTCGTGGACCGCGAGACCGGCGAGCCCCATCCCGATACCCCGCGCCTGATCGAGGAGGTGGCGCTGCGCGTCGAGCGCCACGGGGTCGACGCCTGGCACGAGCTCGACCCGGCCGAGCTGCTCGGCGAGGAGGCGGCCCGCTACGAGAAGGTCACGGACACGCTCGACGTCTGGTTCGACTCGGGCGTGACGCACCACTGCGTGCTCGAGCGCCGGCCCGACCTCGGGGTGCCCGCCGACATGTACCTCGAGGGCTCGGACCAGCACCGCGGCTGGTTCCAGAGCTCGCTGCTCACGGGCTGCGCCCTGCGCGGGGCGGCGCCCTACCGCCAGGTGCTCACCCACGGCTTCACCGTGGACGAGCAGGGGCGCAAGATGTCGAAGTCGCTCGGCAACGTGGTCGCCCCGCAGGAGGTGGTGGGCCGCCTCGGCGCCGACGTCCTGCGCCTGTGGGTGGCGGCCACGGACTACCGCGCCGAGATGCGCGTCTCGGACGCCATCCTCGAGCGTATCGCCGACGCCTACCGCCGGATCCGCAACACCGCGCGCTACCTCCTCGGCAACCTGCACGACTTCGACCCGGAGGCCGACGCCGTGGCGGGCCGCGAGCTCCTCGCCCTCGACCGCTGGGCGCTCGCTCGCGCGCGCGCGCTCGATGCACGCATCCGCGCCGCCTATGGATCTTACGAGTTCCACCGCATCTACCAGGATCTGCACAACTTCTGCGTCGTCGACCTCGGCGGCTTCTATCTCGACGTGCTCAAGGACCGGCTCTACACCATGCCGCGGGCGAGCCGCGGGCGCCGCTCGGGGCAGACGGCCATGCAGCACATCCTCGAGGCCATGGTGCGCTGGATGGCGCCCATCCTCAGCTTCACCGCCGACGAGATCTGGGGGCACATGCGCGGCGCGCGCGAGGAGTCGGTGTTCCTCGCGACCTGGCACGAGCTCCCGGAGGTGCCGCTGGAGGCCGGCGACGGGCTCGACGGCGAGGCCTGGGTGCGCATCCTCGGCGTGCGCGAGGTGGTGAACAAGGCGCTCGAGCAGGCGCGTGCGGCCGGCGCCATCGGCGGCTCGCTGGACGCCGAGGTCGAGATCTACGCCGGCGCCGAGCTGCACCAGGCGCTCGCGCGACTCGGCGACGAGCTGCGTTTCCTGCTCATCGTCTCGGACGCGCGGCTCGCGCGCGAGACCGAGGCCCCGCCCGAGGCCGCCCGCCACGAGCTCGCCACGCACGACGAGCTGTGGCTCGTGGTGCGGCCCTCGCCGCACCCGAAGTGCGTGCGCTGCTGGCACCGTCGCCCG
>WFOW01000212.1 GCA_015487895.1 Gammaproteobacteria bacterium
CACGCCCGAGGACTCGATGGCCGCGCGCGCGGCCATCGAGTCCTCGGGCGTGGAGGTCCGCTACTACAGCGTCATCTACGACGTCATCGAGGACGTCAAGAAGGCGATCGAGGGCATGCTCGAGCCGGAGGTCAAGGAGCGTATCGTCGGCATCGCCGAGGTGCGCCAGGTCTTCCGGCATCCGAAGTTCGGCGCCATTGCCGGCTGCATGGTCACCGAGGGCGTTGTGCGGCGCGGGCTGCCCATCCGCGTGCTGCGCGACAACGTGGTCATCTTCGAGGGCGAGCTCGAGTCGCTGCGACGCTACAAGGACGACGTCAACGAGGTGAAGGCGGGCATGGAGTGCGGCATCGGGGTGCGCAACTACAACGACGTGCGCGAGGGCGACCAGATCGAGGTCTTCGAGCGCGTCGAGGTCGCCCGCACGGTCGACGCCTGAGCCGGGAGCCGCGGTGCCGAAGGAATATCCCAGGGCCCGGCGGGTCGGGGAGCAGATCCAGCGCGAGCTCGCCGATCTCGTGCGCGGCGAGCTCAAGGACCCGCGTGTGGGCATGGTCACCATCATGGACGTGGAGGTGAGCGCAGATCTCGCCCACGCGAAGGTCTACGTCTCGAGCCTTGTGCCGGAGGAGGATCTCGACGCGGCGGTCGCCGCGCTGAACCGCGCGGCGGGCTTCCTGCGCGGGCGCCTCGGGCGGCGGCTGCACATCCGCACCGTGCCCGAGCTGCGTTTCCTGCGCGACGACTCCGTGGAGCGCGGGGTGCGCCTGACGCATCTCATCGACGAGGTGGTGGCGAAGGAGCGCGGCGGTCCCGGGGACGACGGGGAAGGGAGCTGAGCACGATGCCGGGGCGGCGCGGGCGCCGTGCCGTCCCGGCCGCGGACGGGGAAGCGATGCGAGACAGGGGAAAGGGCGGAGCGCGCCGGGACGTCCACGGCATCCTGCTGCTGGACAAGCCCGTGGGCATGAGCTCGAACCAGGCCCTGCAGGCGGTCAAGCGCCTCTATCGGGCGCGCAAGGCCGGCCATACGGGGAGCCTCGACCCCATGGCCAGCGGGCTGCTGCCCATCTGCCTGGGCGAGGCCACCAAGATCTCGGGCTTCCTGCTGGGCGCCGACAAGCACTATCTCGTCACCGTGCGCCTCGGTGTGCGGACCGCCACCGGGGACACCGAAGGGGAGGTCCTGGAGACCCGTCCGGTGCCGCCCCTCGACCCGGAGGACGTCGAGCCCGTTCTCGAGCGCTTCCGCGGCGAGATCGAGCAGATCCCTCCCATGTACTCGGCGGTCAAGCACCAGGGCGAGCGCCTCTACCGCCTGGCGCGCAAGGGGGTGGAGGTGGAACGGCACCCACGCCGGGTCACCATCCGCGAGCTGCGCCTCGTCGCCTTGCGGCCCGAGGAGCTCGAGCTCGAGGTACGCTGCAGCAAGGGCACCTACATCCGCACCTTGGCGGAGGACATCGGAGAGGCGCTCGGCTGCGGGGGGCACGTCTCGGCGCTGCGCCGCCTGGGCGTCGAGCCCTTCGACGAGCCGGAGATGGTCCCCTTGGAGACCCTGCGCGAACGCGCGGCCGAGGGCGGTCCTGGGGCGCTCGACGCCTTCCTGCTGCCGGTGGAGGCGGCGCTCGCGGGCTGGCCGGCCGTCCGCCTCGACGCCGATCTCGCCTACTACGTGCGCCAGGGGCAGCCGGTCCTGGTTCCGCGCGCCCCCACGGAGGGATGGGTGCGGCTCTACGAGGACGGGCGCTTCCTGGGCGTCGGCGAGGTGCTCGACGACGGGCGCATCGGCCCACGGCGCCTGCTCCGCATCGCCTGACCACCTTGTGGGCGTGTCGCACCAGGCGCTAAAATAAGCGTTTCCAATCCGGCAAATCTGCGACTCGGGCCAGCCAGCACAGACGACGAACCGGAGCGAGCGTACCATGCCTCTCAGCGCCGAAGAGAAGACCCGCATCGTCCAGGAGTTCCAGCGCGCCCCCGGCGACACGGGCTCGCCCGAGGTCCAGGTGGCGCTGCTTTCGGCCCGCATCGAGCAGCTCGGCAGGCACTTCGCCGAGCACAAGCACGACCATCACAGCCGCCAGGGGCTGCTCAAGATGGTCAACCAGCGACGCAAGCTCCTGGACTATCTCAAGCGCAAGGACCCCAAGCGCTATCAGGATCTGATCGCGCGTCTTGGGCTGCGCCGCTGAGCGCATCCCGCGTCATGGTCCATCCCCCGAGGAACGCAAGGTGAAACCCGCAAAGAAGACCTTCCAGTACGGCGAGCACACCGTCACCATCGAAACGGGCGAGATCGCGCGCCAGGCCACGGGCGCGGTGCTGGTCAACATGTCGGACACGGTGGTGCTGGTGACGGTGGTCGCGCGCAAGGAGACGGTCGAGGGGCAGGACTTCTTCCCCCTCACGGTGCATTACCAGGAACGGACCTACGCCGCCGGCCGCATCCCCGGGAGCTTCTTCCGGCGCGAAGGAAGGCCGAGCGAGAAGGAGACGCTCACCTCCCGCCTCATCGACCGTCCCATCCGCCCCCTCTTCCCGAAAGGTTTCACCAACGAGGTCCAGATCATCGCCACGGTGCTCTCCTCCAATCCGGAGGTGGATCCCGACGTGCCTTCCATGCTGGGGGCCTCGGCGGCGCTGGCGGTCTCGGGCGTGCCCTTCAACGGTCCCATCGGGGCCGCACGCGTGGGCTACCGCGACGGCAAGCTGCTGCTCAACCCCACGCTGAGCGAGACGCGCGCGAGCGACCTCGATCTCGTGGTGGCCGGCACCGAGAAGGCCGTGCTCATGGTCGAGTCCGAGGCGCGCCAGCTTCCCGAGTCGGTCATGCTCGACGCCGTGATGTTCGGCCACGAGCGGATGCAGGTGGCCATCCGGGCCATCAGGGAGCTCGCCGCCGAGGCGGGGGTCGAGCCCTGGGACTGGCAGCCGCCGGAGAAGGACGAGGCGCTGGAGCGGGCCGTGGAGGAGGCCGCGCGCGGCGCCATCGAGGAGGCCTACCGCATCGCACGCAAGCAGGACCGCCTGTCCCGTCTGGCGGAGATCCGGGCGGAGGTCATCGCAGAGCTGTGCGGCGGCGAGAGCCCCCGCTGGGCTCCGCACCAGGTCAAGGAGGCGGTGGAGGCGCTGGAGAAGCGCATCGTCCGCGGGCGCATCCTCGCCGGCGAGCAGCGCATCGACGGCCGCGACACGCGCACGGTGCGCCCGATCACCATCAAGACCGGGCTCCTGCCGCGCACGCACGGCTCGGCGCTGTTCACGCGCGGCGAGACGCAGGCGCTCGTGGTCACCACGCTCGGAACCCAGAAGGACGCGCAGATCATCGACGCCATCGAGGGCAAGCGCGAGGAGCCCTTCATGCTCCACTACAACTTCCCGCCCTACTGCGTCGGGGAGACGGGCATGGTGGGCTCGCCCAAGCGCCGCGAGATCGGCCACGGGCGCCTCGCCAAGCGAGGCCTGCAGGCGGTGATGCCGAGCCAGGAGGAGTTCCCCTACGTCATTCGCGTGGTCTCGGAGATCACCGAGTCGAACGGCTCGAGCTCCATGGCCACGGTGTGCGGCACCAGCCTCTCGCTGATGGACGCGGGCGTGCCCATCAAGGCGCCGGTCGCCGGCATCGCCATGGGGCTGATCAAGGAGGGCGACCGCTTCGCGGTGCTGACCGACATCCTCGGCGACGAGGACCATCTCGGCGACATGGACTTCAAGGTCGCGGGCACACGCAAGGGCGTGACCGCGCTGCAGATGGACATCAAGATCGACGGCATCACGCGCGAGATCATGGACACCGCGCTGGCGCAGGCGCGCGAGGCGCGCATGCATATCCTCGACCGGATGGCGGAGGCGCTGCCCGCGCCGCGCAAGGAGATGTCGGAGTACGCCCCGCGCATCATCACCTTCAAGATCGATCCCGAGAAGATCCGCGACGTCATCGGCCGCGGCGGCGTCACCATCCGTGCCATCACGGAGGAGACCGGCACCGTCATCGACATCGCCGACGACGGCACCGTCCGGGTCGCCTCCAGCGACAAGGCGGCGGGCGAGGAGGCGCGCCGGCGCATCGAGGAGCTGACGGCCGAGGTCGAGGTCGGCAAGGTCTACGAGGGCCGCGTGTCCAAGCTCATGGACTTCGGCGCCCTCGTCACCATCCTGCCCGGCCGCGACGGCCTCGTGCACATCTCGCAGATCTCGGACGAGCGCGTGCAGCGCGTCAGCGACAAGCTCGCCGAGGGCGACATCGTCCGTGTCAAGGTGCTCGAGGTCGACAAGCAGGGCCGCATCCGCCTCAGCATGAAGGCCGTGGACGAGGACGAGCGCCGCGGCAAGCCCAAGGGCAAGGCCGGCGGCAGGCGCTGACGCCCGCGGCGCGGAGGCGGGAGGCGAGTATCGGGAGGCGAGGGTCGGTGCGCCCTTTCGGGCGCGGCCTTTCGATCTTCCCGTCACCCGTAACCCGTCTCCCGTGCACTCCACGAATGTGGGAGCGGCCGCCTGCGGCGGCAGAGGCGAGAGGCGGGGGTCGAGAGGCGAGGGTTGGTGCGCGCTCCGCGCGCGGTCTTTGTGATCTAGTCCGCCCGTCTCCCATAACCCGTCTCCCGCACGCTCCTGCGAAGCGGTCGCGGCAAGATGCCGCTCCCACAAGGCCAGGTGAGGCTGGTCGGGGCCGGAAGCCCTCCCACAGGCGGGTTACGGTTTACGGGCTGCGGTTCACAGTGACCTGCACACCGTCTCCCGTCACCCGTAACCCGTCTCCCGTGCACTCCACGAATGTGGGAGCGGCCGCCTGCGGCGGCAGAGACGGGAGGCGAGAGGCAGGAGGCGAGGGTCGGTGCGCCCTTTCGGGCGCAGCCTTTCGATCTTCCCGTCTCCCGTAACCCGTCACCCGTCACCCGCGAGCTCACGATCCCCGGTTGCGGATGAGATCGTCGACCACGGACGGGTCGGCGAGCGTCGAGGTGTCGCCGAGGTCTTCCACGTCCCCTGCGGCGATCTTGCGCAGGATGCGGCGCATGATCTTGCCCGAACGTGTCTTGGGAAGCCCCGGGGCCCACTGGATGACGTCCGGCTTGGCGATCGGGCCGATCTCCCTGCGCACGAGATCCACCAGCTCCTGCCGGAGCGCTTCCGAGGGCTCGGCGCCCTTCACCAGGGTGACGTAGGCGTAGATGCCCTGGCCCTTGATCTCGTGGGGGAAGCCGACGACCGCGGCCTCGGCGACCTTGGGGTGCAGCACCAGCGCGCTCTCGATCTCGGCCGTGCCGAGACGGTGGCCCGAGACGTTGAGCACGTCGTCCACGCGCCCGGTGATCCAGTAATACCCGTCGGCGTCGCGCCGCGCGCCGTCGCCCGTGAAGTACTTGCCCGGGAACTGGCTGAAGTAGGTCTTGCGGAAGCGCTCGTGGTCCCCGTAGACGGTGCGCATCTGCCCGGGCCACGGCCGCAGCATGACCAGATTGCCCGCGGCCGGGCCCTCGAGGACCTTGCCCTGGTCGTCCACGATGGCGGGCTCCACACCGAAGAAGGGCCGCGTGGCCGAGCCCGGCTTGAGCGGGGTCGCGCCCGGCAGCGGCGTGATGAGGATGCCGCCGGTCTCGGTCTGCCACCAGGTGTCGACGATGGGGCAGCGGCCCTCGCCGACGACGTGGTAGTACCACTCCCACGCTTCGGGGTTGATGGGCTCGCCCACGCTGCCGAGCAGCCGCAGGCTCTTCCGCGAGGTGCGCTTGACCGGCTCGTCCCCCTCGCGCATGAGCGCGCGGATGGCGGTGGGTGCGGTGTAGAAGATGTTCACCTGGTGCTTGTCCACCACCTCCCAGAAGCGCGAGGGGCTCGGCCAGGTGGGCACGCCCTCGAACATGAGCGTGATGGCGCCGTTGGCCAGCGGCCCGTAGACGATGTAGCTGTGGCCCGTGATCCAGCCGACGTCCGCGGTGCACCAGTAGACGTCCCCTTCGTGGTAGTCGAAGACGTACTTGTGGGTCATGGCCGCGTACAGCAGGTAGCCGCCCGTGGTGTGCAGCACGCCTTTGGGCTTGCCGGTCGAGCCCGAGGTGTAGAGGATGAAGAGCGGGTCCTCGGCGTCCATCACCTCGGGCTCGCAGTCGGGCGAGACCGCCGCCACGGCCTCGTGGTACCAGACGTCGCGGCCCTCGTGCCAGGCGATGTCGGCCCCGGTGCGGCGCACCACGAGCACCGTGCGCACGTTGGGGCAGTGCCGCAGCGCCTCGTCCGTGTTGGCCTTGAGCGGCACGCGGCGCCCGCCGCGCACCCCCTCGTCGGCGGTGATGACGGCGCAGCAGTCGGCGTCGAGGATGCGGTCCTTGAGCGCCTCGGGGGAGAAGCCGCCGAAGACCACCGAATGGATGGCGCCGATGCGGGCGCAGGCGAGCATCGCGTAGGCCGCCTCCGGGATCATGGGCATGTAGATGCACACCCGGTCGCCCTTGCCGATGCCGCGCGCCTTGAGGGCGTTGGCCAGCCGGCAGACCTGCTCGTGCAGCTCGCGGTAGGTGATGCGGCGGTCCTGCGTAGGGTCGTCCCCCTCCCAGATGATGGCGGTCTGGTCGCCGCGCGTCTCGAGGTGGCGGTCAATGCAGTTGTAGCAGGCGTTGAGCTGGGCGCCCTCGAACCAGCGGATGTGGGCGCGCGTGTAGTCCCAGTCGAGGACGCGGTCCCATTCGCGGTGCCAGCTCACGAACTCCCGGGCCTGCTCCGCCCAGAAGCCCTCGGGATCCTCGAGGGAGCGGGCGTACATCTCGCGGTAGCGCGCCTCGTCGATCCAGGCGCGCGCGGCGACCTCGGGGGGCACCGGATAGACCTTCTCCTCGCTCATGTCGGAATCTCCTCCTGGCTCGTGGCTGCCGTGGCCGCTCCGGGAGGGGCACGCTCAGGCGCGGTCCCGGCCGAAGACGCGCCGCCACCAGCGGCGCCGGCCCGCGGGCGGCGGCATCGCCGCGCGCAGGTCGCTCGGCGGCAGGGTCGAGAGCACCCATCCCGGCAGCGGCGGCTGCGCGCTCGAGCCGCACACCATGCCCAGGTTGTTGGGGTCGTAGATCTTGATCAGCGTCGGGTGCTCGGGATCGTCGGCATAGACGATCCCGCAGTAGTCCTCCGCATGCTCCCTGCGCAGCAGGCTGTCGATCTCGGTCAGGAAGGTGTCGAGCTCGGCGGGCTCGGCTGGCGTGGCCGGCGGGGCCTCACCCACGGCGTACACGTACCAGCCCTCATGCGCGCGGGCCCGCACCCGCGCCCACAGCGCCTCGAGCTGAGGCCAGCGCAGGATGCCCGTGAAGCTCCCCTTCCACGCCGAGAGGAAAGGATCGCCCGTCTCCCCCGTGTGCCCGGTCGCCATCTCGTGCTTCTCTTTCCGCCGGCGCACCCCATTGTCCCACGCCGCGCGGGCACGCGCATCCCGCGGCGGGACGTCAGAGGCCGGCGAGCTGGTCCTCGGTGGGCTCGGCGCAGCAGTACCAGGGCTCGGACAGGCGCGGGACGGGCTCGCCCAGGTCCTCC
>WFOW01000213.1 GCA_015487895.1 Gammaproteobacteria bacterium
CCTCCCGCCTCTTGTCTCTCGTCCCCGCGCCGCAGGCGCCGCAGGCGGCCGTGCCCCATCCCCCGGCTCCCGCGGCCGCCGCTTCCCCCTCCCCGTGGCCATATGTTGCTTTTTTGCAACGCACGTGCCTCGCTGTGGCGAGGGCGCAGCGGATGTTGCACTCTCGCCCACATGTGCTATAAATGTCCCGTCCTCTCTTGGGGATCCCGAGGGATTTTCAGGGAGCCTTTGGAACCTCCGCGGCGGGCCCGCGGAGCATGCCAATAACGAAGAGGAGAGAGACGAGATGAAGAAGAAGCTTCTCGCGATCGCGATCGGCGCGGCGCTGGGCGCGGGCCCCATGGCCGCCCAGGCCGGTTCGGACATCAAGGTCAAGTGGTTCGGCTTCACCCAGATCACCGCCGAGGTAGGCGAGCTCAAGGACGGGAACACGAACGACGGCCTGCGCTTCGGCGCCGACCGTATCCGTATCGGCTACAAGATGAAGGTCGGCAACGTTTTCGGCAAGCTGCAGGTGGATTTCAACAAGGACGCCAGCGACCCGATCGAGACCGAATGGAATGATAAAGACAGCGATGGGGTGATCGATCCCGGTGAGCTTGAATCTGCAACGAAGCCCAAGGTTAAGATCCCGGAGATCATCAAGGATGCCGAGGTGGGTTACAAGTTCAGCAACGCCGCCAAGGTCAAGGCCGGCATCTTCAAGACCCCCGTGGGCATGGACTTCAACACCTCGGGCAAGAAGCTCGACATCACCAAGCGCGGCATGGAGAAGGCGCTGGTGCTGGAGCGCGCCCCGGGCCTGATGCTCTCGGGCCGGAAGATCGGCGGCGGCTTCGGCTATGACATCGGCGTTTTCAACCCCACTGTGCGCAGCAGCGCGGTGAGTGGCGGCACGGTGGGCGACAATCTGGCCTGGGCCGGGCGCGTGATGTACGACATGGGCAAGATGCTCCACCTGGAGGCCTACTACGGCAAGAGCGAGGAGGCCGGAGGTGCGGGCAGCCAGGACTACACGGTCTGGGGGCTTGCCGGCCGGTACCGCAGCGGTCCTTTCACTGTCAAGTTTGAATATATCGACGGCGAGAACGTGAAGGGTAGCAATGCTTGGGATCAGCAGGTGTGGTACCTGCACGGCGGTTGGCGTGTGAACAAGATGAACGAGTTTGTCATCCGCCACTACAGCGGCGAGTCCGAGAAGAGCGGGACCAGCACCGATCTGAGCAACACCTACGTGGGCTGGAACATCTTCCTCGGGCCCAAGGACCACAACGCCCGTATCCAGCTCAACTACGTCTTCGTGGGCGGGGACGAGAAGACCTGGAGCGGCGTGAGCGGCGGCAAGTCCAGCGGTGGCTACACGGCCGACGGCTTCATCGCCCAGTTCCAGACCTCGTTCTGAGGAAGCGCCCGGTTCCGTCCGGGACAATAACGACAACAGGACGAGTATTGGCGGGGCCTTCGGGCCCCGTTCTTTTGCCTGGAGCCGCTGATCAATCCGCTACGCGGATTGATCAGCGCTAAGGCGCTTCGCCACCATTTCGGTTTTCCCTTGAACTGCCATGCACTTCCGTGTGCATAGCGCCGTGGGCACGGGCGCACAGCGCAGTCGCGGCCCATCGGCGCACGCGCCCGCAGGCGGCACGCTCAGCGATGCCCCGGGCAACGGCCTCGGCCCAGGCGTCCGAAGCCGCGCACGGCGGGCGCGCCATTCCGCGGCCGTCCCTGGCCGCGGGGAAGCCCTGAAAAATCGAATTTTTCAAGGCTTCCGTCTGTTTCCGGCTGAACCCGTGCCCGTGCGCGCGGTCGAATGGTGCGTGGGTCCGGCGGGGAGGAGGCGCTCATGGCACGGACGGGTGTGATGCCCCGGACGCGCCCCGGGCCGGTTTCGGCGGCGCTTGCCGCGGCGCTGGCGCTCGCGGGCTGCATCGCGCCGCCCGGGGGCGGCCGCTGGGTGCCCGTGGAGGGGCCGGTGGCGGTGCGTGTGGCCATGCCGGCCGCGGCCGTCGCGCCGGGGGACGGGCCGCTGTGCGCCGAGGCCCGCCGTGAACTCGCGCGCCAGCTCCGGCGGGGGCTCCCCCGGCGCGGGGTGGCGGTGACGGCGGAGGAGGGCGCCGCTGCCGGCGGCACGCTCGAGGTCACCGGCGAGCGCTGCGCGGTGGTGGCGAGCCTGTGGGACGGCCCCGGCATGGCCGAGGGCGCGGGCGTGAGCTGCTACCATGCGCTCTGGGTGCGGGCGCGCTTCAGGGACGGGAGCGGGCGCGTCCTGTGGGAACGCCGCTTCCGCACCTACGAGCATCTCGAGGACGAGGACCCGCTGCCGGTGATCGCCACCGACCTCACCTTCCGTGAGCCCGTGGACCGCGTGCTGGTCCATTTCCGCGCGGGGCGCGTGTGGACGGCCGCGGGGGAGGCGGCGCGCTGACCGAGGGTGCGGCCGGGCTCTGGGGGCTGTTCGCCGGGTCCTTCCTCGCCGCCACGCTGCTGCCGGGCGGCTCCGAGGCGGCGCTCGCCTGGCTCGACCTGCGCGGCGCCCACGCGCCCGGCACGCTGCTCGCCGTGGCCACGGCCGGCAACACCCTCGGCGGCATGAGCTCCTGGCTGCTGGGGCGGCTCGCCGCGGGGCGCTGGCCGCCCGGGCGCTTCCTCGCGGGCCGCGCGCGGCGGCGCGCGCTCGCGCGCGTGCGCCGGCACGGGGCGCCGGCGCTCCTGCTCTCGTGGGTGCCGGTGGTGGGCGACCCCCTCTGCCTCGCGGCCGGCTGGGCGGGCGTGCGCTGGCTGCCCGCGCTGCTCTTCATCGCCGCCGGCAAGGCCGCCCGCTATGCCGTGCTGCTCTGGGCCGTCTGAGGCGCGGGCCGGCCGGCCCTTTCCGGTAGAATGTGCGGCCCCCGCGGCGGGCGGCCGATGAGCGACACCCAGCGCATCCGCGAGATCCCCTACAACTACACCTCCTTCTCGGACCGCGAGATCGTGGTCCGCTTCCTCGGCGAGGAGATGTGGGAGGTGATCGAGCGGCTGCGCGGCTCGCGCCGCACCGGCATCTCGGCGCGGCTGCTGTTCGAGGTGCTCGGCGACCTGTGGGTCGTCTCCCGCAACCCCTTCCTGCAGGAGGACCTGCTCGCCGACCGTGGCCGACGCACGGCCCTGGTGGCCGCCATGCGCCGGCGCATCGCCGAGATCGAGTCGCGCGCCGAGGGCAACCCGCTGGCGCTGCGGCTCGCCACGGCCGCGCGCGGGGCCGTGGCGCGCTTCGAGGCCTGGTTCCCGCGCCAGCTCGAGCTGCGCCGCCGCGCCCTGCGGGCGCTCGCCCGCGTCACCCGGCGCGACAACGTCGACTTCTCCCCCTACGCGCGGGTGGCCCACGCCACCGACGCGACCGACTGGCGCGTGGAGCTGCCCTTCGTGGTGATCTCGCCCGACCGGGAGGAGGAGGTCGCGGGCATCGTGCGCGCCTGCGCCGGCCTCGGCCTCACCGTGATCCCGCGCGGCGGCGGCACCGGCTACACGGGCTCGGCGGTGCCGCTCGACGAGGCGAGCGCCGTGGTCAGCACCGAGAAGCTCGAGGGCCTGGGCCCGGTGGAGCCGCGCCGCCTGCCGGGCGTGGAGGGCGAGGTCCCCACCATCCGCGCCGAGGCCGGCGTCGTCACGCGCCGCGTGGCCGAGGCCGCCGAGCGCGCCGGCTACGTCTTCGCCGTGGACCCCACCTCGCAGGACGCCTGCACCATCGGCGGCAACATCGCCATGAACGCCGGCGGCAAGAAGGCGGTGCTCTGGGGCACCACCCTCGACAACCTCGCGAGCTGGCGCATGGTCACCCCCGAGGGCGAGTGGCTCGAGGTCGAGCGCGTGGGCCACAACCTGGGCCGCATCCACGACCAGCCCGAGGTGCGCTTCCGCATCCGGCGCTACGGCCCCGACGGGCGCACGCCGCGCGGCGGGCCCGAGGAGATCCGCGTGCCGGGCGCGGCGCTGCGCAAGGCGGGCCTCGGCAAGGACGTCACGGACAAGCTCCTCGCCGGCATCCCGGGGGTCCAGAAGGAAGGCTGCGACGGCCTCGTCACCTCGGCCGTCTTCGTGCTGCACCGCATGCCGGCGCACACCCGCACCGTGTGCCTGGAGTTCTTCGGCGCCGACCTGCGACCCGCGGTGGAGGCCATCGTCGCGGTCAAGCGCCACGTGGAGGCGCGCCCGGACGTGGTGCTCTCGGGGCTCGAGCACCTCGACGAGCGCTACCTGCGCGCGGTGGGCTACGCCACCAAGGCGCCGCGGCGCGAGCTCCCGCGCATGGTGCTGCTCGCCGACGTCTCGGGCGACGACGAGCGCGCCGTGGCCGAGGCCGCCTCCGAGGTGGTGCGCATCGCCAACGCGCGCGAGGGCGAGGGCTTCGTCGCCGCGAGCCCCGAGGCCCGCCGGCGCTTCTGGGCCGACCGCGCGCGCACCGCCGCCATCGCCTCCCACACCAACGCCTTCAAGATCAACGAGGACGTGGTGATCCCGCTCGAGCGCCTCGCCGACTACACGGAAGGGATCGAGCGCATCAACATCGAGCACTCCATCGCCAACAAGCTGCGCATCGTGGAGGCGGTGGAGGCCTTCCTCGCCGGCCCCGTCGCGGAGGCCCTGCGCGAGGGGCGCGACTACGAGGCCTCGCGCGAGCTCGACGCCATCCTCGAGGCCAAGCGCGAGGCCGCACGCGAGGTGCTGGCGCGCGCGCGCGCCCGCTGGGAGGCGCTGCTCGAGCGCATGGACGAGCCCGCCGCGGCCCACCCCGAGCTCCTCGACGAGGCCGCGCGCGCCGCCCTGCGCCCGGGCGACACGCTGGCCGCGCTGCTGCTGCGGCGCGCGCTGCGCGTGTCCTACCGGCGCGAGGTGCGCCGCCCGCTGGAGGAGATCTTCGCCGGCGAGGCCTTCGCCCCCGTGCGCCGGCGCCTCGACGCCATCCACGCCGAGATCCGCGCGAGCCGCCTGTTCGTGGCCCTGCACATGCACGCCGGCGACGGCAACGTCCACACCAACATCCCGGTGCACTCGAGCGACTACCGCATGCTGCGCGAGGCCGAAAGCGTGGTCGACCGCGTCATGGCGCTCGCGCGCGCGCTCGGCGGCGTCATCTCCGGCGAGCACGGCATCGGCATCACCAAGCTCCAGTATCTGGAGCCGGAGGCCGTCGAGGCCTTCGCCGCCTACAAGCGCCGGGTTGACCCCGAGGGCCGCTTCAACCGCGGAAAGCTCCTGCCGGGCGGGGGGCTGGAGCGCGCCTACACCCCTTCGCTGCGCCTGGTGCAGCAGGAGGCCCTGATCCTCGAGGAGAGCGCCCTCGGCGCCCTCAACGACGACATCCGCCACTGCCTGCGCTGCGGCAAGTGCAAGCCCGTGTGCAGCACCCACGTGCCGCGCGCCAACCTCCTCTACTCGCCGCGCAACAAGATCCTCGCCGCCGGCATGCTCATCGAGGCCTTCCTCTACGAGGAGCAGACCCGCCGCGGCATCGCCGTGCGCCACTTCGACGAGCTCGCCGACGTGGCCGACCACTGCACCGTCTGCCGCAAGTGCGCCGGGCCCTGCCCGGTGGACATCGACTTCGGCGAGGTGACCATGCGCATCCGCCGCATCCTGCGCGAGCGCGCCGGCCGCCGCGGGGGGCTCGTGGCGCGCGCGGCCATGGCCTTCCTCGACGCCACCGACCCGCGGGCGATCCACGCGGGCCGCGCGCTGCTCGCGCGTGCGGGCTTCGCCGCCCAGCGCGCCGCCCACGCCGCGGCGCGCCGCCTCGGCCTCGTCGGCCCGCGCGCCGAGCGCCGCCCGCCGGCGCCGACCACGGGCCGCCCGCGGCCCGCCGCCCAGGTGCTGCACTTCGTGCGCCGGCCGGTGGAGGCGGCCGTCCCGCCGCGCACCATGCGCCAGGCGCTCGGGCTCGGGCGCGAGCGCGACGTGGTGCCCATCGTGCGCGATCCCGCCCGCGCCGGCGACGGCACCGAGGCCGTGCTCTACTTCCCGGGCTGCGGCTCCGAGCGGCTCTTCAGCCAGGTGGGGCTCGCGACGCTCGCCATGCTGTGGGAGACGGGCGCGCGCACGGTGCTGCCGCCGGGCTACCTCTGCTGCGGCTATCCGCAGCGCGCGGCCGGCGACGAGGCGCGCGCGCGCCGCATGATCACCGAGAACCGCGTGCTGCTCCACCGCATGGCGAGCGGCCTCGCCTGGCTGGACGTGCGCGTGGTGATCGTCTCCTGCGGCACCTGCCTGGACCAGCTCCTCGCCTACGAGCTCGGCCAGATCTTCCCCGGCAGCCGCCTGCAGGACATCCACGAGTACCTGCTCGAGCGCGGCGTGCGCATGGAGACCCCGCCGCGGCGGCGCTACGTCTTCCACGACCCCTGCCACAGCCCCCTGCGCGAGCACGGCGCCGAGGCGGTGGCGGCGGCGCTCACGGGGCGGGAGGTGCCGCTGAGCGGGCGCTGCTGCGGCGAGGCCGGCACCTTCGCGGTCTCGCGGCCGGACGTCGCCGCCCAGGTGCGCTTCCGCAAGGCCGAGTCGCTGCGCGAGGCGCTGGCGGCGGCCGGGGGGGAGGGCGAAGCCAAGGTCCTCACGGCCTGCCCGGCCTGCCTGCAGGGGCTGTCGCGCTACCGGCCCGACACGGGCCTCGAGGCGGAGTACCTCGTGGTCGAGCTCGCCCGCGAGCGGCTCGGGCCCGACTGGGAGCGGCGCTTCCTGGAGCGCGTGCAGCGCGGCGGGATCGAGCGCGTCATCCTTTGACCAGCTTTCAGATATCAGATATCAGATAACTGAAGGCTGGCAGCTGACGGCTGACACCTGAATATGGGCGACGTGGGGCGCTTCCTGGTCATTCTCGGGCTGGTGCTGGTCGTCGTGGGCCTGCTGCTGCCCTTCCTGGGCAAGCTCGGGCTCGGGCGCCTGCCGGGCGACATCGTCATCGAGCGCGACGGCTTCCGGCTCTACATCCCCCTGATGACCTCGCTCCTGGTGAGCCTGGTCCTCACCCTCGTCCTCTGGCTCATCAACCGCTGACCCGGGTCGCGGTGCACGGTCCGCGGCCGACGGTGCGCCGTGACCCGC
>WFOW01000214.1 GCA_015487895.1 Gammaproteobacteria bacterium
GCGCCGGCGAGGGGGGCGACCATGCCGAAGCGGGCGCGGAGGCCCACGAGGAGGAGGGCGGCGGCCTCGCCCTCGACGCCGAGGCGCGCGAGCGCGCCGGGCTGCGCGTCGCCCCGGCGAGGCGGCGGGCGCTGGCGCGCGAGCTCACCGCCCCGGGCGAGGTGCGCCACGACCTCTACCGCAGCGCCCAGATCACCCCGCGCATCCAGGCGCAGGTGGTGGCGCGCCACGCGCGGCTCGGCGACCTGGTGCGCCGGGGCCAGCCGCTGGTGAGCCTCTCGAGCGTGGCCATGGCCGAGGCCCAGGCCGCCCTGCTCGAGGCCGACCGCGAGTGGCGGCGCGTGCGGCGCCTCGGGCGCAAGGTGGTCTCCGAGAAGCGCTGGATCGCAGCGCAGGTGGCGCGCCAGCTCGCCCACGCCAAGGTGCTCGCCTACGGCATGACCGAGGCGCAGGTGCAGGCGCTGCTGCGCTCGGGCGACGCCCGCCGCGCCGACGGGCGCTTCGACCTCGTGGCCCTCGTCGGCGGACGGGTGACGCGCGACGACTTCGTCCTCGGCGAGGTGGTCGACCCCGGGCGCGTGCTGCTGGAGGTCGCCGACGAGTCCGTCATGTGGGTCGAGGCCCAGCTCGCCCCCGAGGACGCCGCGCGCGTGCGCCCGGGGCAGAAGGCGCGCGTGCGCGCCGCCGACGGCACCGAGGTCGAGGGCGAGGTGGTGCAGGTCCACCACCGACTCTCGGAGCAGAGTCGCACGCGCGCGGTGCGCATCCGCGTGCCCAACCCGGACGACCGCCTGCACCCGGGCGAGCTGGTCGAGGCGCGCCTGCGCGTCGGCGAGACCGAGCCCGTGCTCGCCGTGCCCGAGGCGGCGGTGCTGCTCCTGCAGGGCGGTCCGGCGGTGTTCGTGCTCGAGGCGCGCGAGGCCGACGGGCGCTGGCATTTCGCCCCGCGCCCCGTGCGCACCGGGCGCAGCGTGGGCGGCTGGACCGAGATCCGCGAGGGCCTGCGTCCCGGCGAGGAGATCGTCGCCGCCGGCGCCTACTACCTGAAGGCCCTGATGCTCAAGTCCCAGCTCGGCGAGGGCCACGGCCACTGAGCGCCGGAGGAAGACGCCATGCTCACCAAGCTCGTGGAGGTATCCCTCCGCTACAAGTTCCTGGTGCTGGTCGCCTTCGCCGCCGTGGCCTTTCTCGGCTGGCGCGCGGTCAACACCGTGCCCATCGACGCCTTCCCGGACGTCACCCCGGTGCAGGTCAACATCTACACCGAGTCGCCGGGGCTCGCGGCCGAGGACGTCGAGCAGCTCCTCACCTTCCCCATCGAGTCGGCGATGGCGGGCCTGCCCAAGGTCCAGCAGATCCGCTCGGTCTCGCTCTTCGGGCTGTCCTACGTCTCGGTCTACTTCGCCGACGACATGGACATCTACTTCGCGCGCCGGCTGGTGATGGAGCGCCTGGCCGAGGTGCGCGACCGCATCCCCGAGGGCTACGGCTCCCCGGAGATGGGCCCCAACAGCTCGGGCCTCGGGCAGGTCTTCTGGTACACCGTCGAGCGCGCCGACGAGAAGCTGCGCGAGGCGATCTCCGACATGGACCTGCGCACCCTGCAGGACTGGCAGGTGCGCCTCATCCTGCGCACCGCCCCGGGCGTCGACGACGTGCTCTCCTGGGGCGGGCAGGAGCGGCAGTTCCAGGTGGTGGTCGACCCCCTGAAGCTCATCGGCCACGGGCTCACCTTCGGCGAGATCATGGAGGCGGTCGAGGCCAACAACCGCCAGGTGGGCGGCCAGTACATCGACGTCGGCAGCGAGCAGTACCTGGTGCGCGGCCTCGGCCTGGTGCGCGACGCCGCCGACATCGGGCGCATCGTGGTCAAGGTCTCGGACGAGGGCACGCCGGTGTACCTGCGCGACGTCGCCGAGATCCGCGAGGCCCCGGCGCTGCGCTTCGGCGCGGTCACGCGCGACGGCCGCGAGGTGGTGCTGGGCATGGCGCTCTCGCGCATCGGCACCAACGCCAAGAACGTGGTCGACGCCGTCAAGGAGAAGTTCGAGACCGCGCGCAAGGCCCTGCCCGAGGGCGTGCGCATCGAGCCCGTCTACGAGCGCACCGAGCTCGTGGAGAAGGCCGTCTCCACCGCCGAGCGCGCCCTCATCGAGGGCTCCATCCTGGTCGCCATCATCCTCTTCCTCTTCCTCGGCGAGCTGCGCTCGGCGCTGGTGGTCATCGCCGCCCTGCCGCTGGCCATGCTGATCGCCTTCATCTTCATGGAGCGCTGGGGGCTGTCGGCCAACCTCATGTCGCTGGCGGGGCTGGCCATCGGCATCGGCATGATGGTCGACGGCGCCGTGGTCATGGTCGAGAACGCCTTCCGCATCATGGCCGAGCGCCGCGGCGAGGGCCCTGTGGACCGCACGCGGGCGGTGCTCGACGCCGCGCGCGAGGTCGCCAACCCCATCGCCTTCGCCATCCTCATCATCATCGTGGTCTTCCTGCCGCTGTTCAGCCTCGAGGGGCTGGAGGGCAAGCTCTTCAAGCCCATGGCCTTCAACATCAGCTTCGCCATGGCGGGCTCGCTCATCCTGACCCTGACGCTGATCCCGGTGCTGGCGGCGCTGGTCCTGCGCCCGCGCGCCGAGCGCGACACCTGGCTCGTGCGCTCCCTCAAGCGCCTCTACCTGCCGGCGCTCGAGTGGGCGCTGGGCCACAAGCGCACGGTGGTGGGCGCGGCGCTCGCGCTGCTCGCGGCGAGCCTCTCGCTCTTCCCCTTCCTCGGCAAGGAGTTCATGCCCCAGCTCCAGGAAGGCTCCATCATGTGGCGCGTGACCTCCATCCCCTCGACCTCGCTCGCCGAGTCCATCGAGATCTCCAAGCGCATACAGCGCGCCCTCAACGAGTTCCCGGAGGTCACCACCACCATCGCCATGATCGGCCGCGCCGAGAAGGGCGAGACCGCCGACGTCAACTACATGGAGATCTACACCGGCCTCACCGACAAGTCGCAGTGGACGCGCTCCATCGAGGAGCTCGCCGAGGCCATGCGCGAGCGCATCGAGGAAACGGTGCCGACGGCGGTGATCGCCTTCACCCAGCCGATCCAGATGCGCGTCGAGGAGCTGATCTCGGGCGTGCGCGCCACGCTCGCGGCCAAGATCTACGGCCCCGAGCTCGGCGAGCTCGACCGGCTCTCGCGCGAGATCAAGTCCGTGATCGCGCGCGTGCCGGGCGTGGCCGACCTCTCGCTCGAGGCCAACGTGGGCAAGCCGCAGGTGCGGGTGCAGGTCGACCGTGAGCGCCTCGCCCGCTACGGCCTCAACGCCGACGACGTGCTCGCCGTGGTGCGCGCCGGCATCGGCAACGAGCCGGTCTCCACCCTCATCGACGGCGTGCGCCGCTTCGACATCACCGTGCGCCTGCCGGACGAGGCGCGGCGCTCGCCGGCGGCCATCGCCGCCATCCCCCTGCGCACGCCCGACGGCGGCATCGTGCGCCTCGGCGACGTGGCCGAGGTCACGGTCGCCGAGGGCTACTCCTTCGTGCGCCGCGAGCAGCTCCAGCGCTACGCCGTGATCCAGATGGACGTGCGCGGGCGCGACGTGGACGGCTTCGTGCGCGAGGCGAGCGCCCTGATCGAGAAGGAGGTGGAGCGGCCGCCCGGCTACTGGATCGAGTGGGGCGGCGCCTTCGAGAACCAGCAGCGCGCGCTCAAGCGGCTGTCCATCATCGTGCCGATCACGATCTTCTTCATCTTCGTGCTGCTCTACAC
>WFOW01000215.1 GCA_015487895.1 Gammaproteobacteria bacterium
CCGCGTATCCAACCACACGATCCGCAGGGCGGTCCACCTCGCCCGGGCTCCGGGTGCGGGCGCCGGCGCGCGGCACGCAGCCTTCGTGCCACGCGGCATGCGCGTGCGTCGCGCGCGCGCAGCCTCCGGCAATGGGCGGAGGGTGCAGCGATCCCGCCATGAGCCGGCGCAGGAGGGCGGTGCGTCGCTCGGCCCTCGCCGCGGGCGGCGGGCAGGCGGGCGGGGCCCCGGGCACGCCCGTGCCGGGCCACCGGCGGGCGGCCATCTCGGCGCGCACCTCGTCGCCTGCCCCCTTTTGATATTATTAACGCATCCCGTTATCGTTTGGGCCGGTGATCAGGAGCTTCCGCGACAAGGAGACTCGAAGGATCGCGGAAGGGAAGCGGTCCAGGAAGCTGCCCCAGAGCATTCAGCGACGCGCGAAGATGCGGCTGGACCGCCTCAATGCAGCGACAAGCCTCGAGGATCTGCGTCTGCCTCCGTCCCACCGCCTCGAGGC
Organism: Gammaproteobacteria bacterium; assembly: GCA_015487895.1. GTDB lineage: Bacteria > Pseudomonadota > Gammaproteobacteria > S144-34 > S144-34 > S144-34. Next base: position 500 of record WFOW01000215.1, read on the forward strand.
GCTGAGCGGCGACCGGAAAGGCCAGCACAGCATTCGCATCAACGACCAGTGGCAAATCTGCTTCGTGTGGCAGGACGGTCACGCATATGACGTCGAGATCGTGGACTGCCACTAAGGGCCGAGGTCATGAGCAAGCGTGCCACAGAACGCCTAGGGCCTGTTCATCCGGGTGAGCATCTCGCAGAGTACCTGGAGGAGCTGGGCATCAGCCAGTATCGCCTGGCGAAGGACATCGGCGTTCCGCCGAGGCGCATCAACGAGATCATCCACGGCAAACGGTCCATCACGGCGGACACCGCCCTGCGGCTGGGCCGCTACTTCGGCACGTCCGCGCAGTTCTGGATGAACCTCCAGTCCAGCTACGACCTTGAGGTGGCCCGGGAGAGGCTCGGCGACCGGATCGAGAAGGAGGTCAAGGTCAGAGCCGCCTGACGTAGGCGAATTCCGCTCGGGGGCGAGCCGCCCAGGCTCGGCCCTGCAGCGAGACTGCCTGCCCGGGCTTGCGGCACGTCCGGGACAGAGGGGCCGGCTGCGGCGCGGCCGGTGGCACGGGCACCCGCCACGATCGATGAAGACGCTCCTGCTGCTCGCGCGCGTCCGGGACGAGGGGCATGCCTGGCGGATCGTCCTGCCCCTCCTCCGCCTCGCGCGCGCCGTGGCCGTTTCGGTGCTTGCCCTCTTTCTCGCCCTCTTCGCCGCCTTCGTCGCCGTCACCTCGCTCCCCCCGGCCACGGGCGGGATGGGGCTGGCCGCGCTCGTCGCGCTGGGCGTGGCGCTCCACCTCGCCTGGCGCAGGTGGGAGACCGGGCTCCGGGCGAAGGCGATGCCCGCGGGCCGCGACCTTGCGCTCGTGGCGACCGCGCCGGCCGGGGAGCCTGGACCACCGAGCGCGTCCGGGTGCCATGGGCTGCGGTCGTGGAAATCCTGGCCGCGGATGCCTGGACCGTGCGCCTGCCCGGCGGAGGCACGATCCGGGAGCCGGGCCTGATCGGCCTCCGGCTGGACGGGGCCCGGATGCCCTGGCCGCCCATTCCGGCGGACGCGCTGGCGGGGGTCTTCCCGGGGCCCGGCGCCGATGCGGCGGGACGCCCGCTCGCCCTCGCCTGCATCGAGGACCCGGAACGCCGGCCCCTGGTCCTGCTGCCCTGCCCCGCCGTGGGCCCCGGCCGGCGCCGCGCCACGGGATGCGCCGGGATGCTCCCGCTCCTCGAGCGCTTCGTGCCCTCCGACCGCGTCGCGACGCGCTCCCGAATCCTGCTGGACTACCGCAAGCGGGTGACCGTCGAGCAGTGAGCACGCGGCGCCGCAAAGGCCGCGGCTCACGCGCGGCGCAGGCAGCCGGAAACTCGTGCCAGGCCTTCCCGCACCGGGACTGGCCGGACAGACGATCTTCCCCTTTGCAGAAAGCCAGAACGGGACACCGTTTACGCCCGCGCTCCGCCCAGCGGACCACCGGGCTTGACATGACCATATTTGAGTCCAACACTTTGGTCATGATCGAGATCAACATCAACGAGGCCAAGGCCAGACTGTCGGAATACCTGGCCCGCGTCGAACGCGGGGAGACCGTGATCATCTGCCGACGCAACAAGCCAG
>WFOW01000216.1 GCA_015487895.1 Gammaproteobacteria bacterium
GCCCGCGCCATGAGGTAGAGCCCCACGTAATCCGCCTCCGCCTCGAACTCCTTCGAGTAGGCCTGGGCGGCGGCCTGCCCGAACATGCCCTGGGTGTTCACGCCGTAGGCGGCGGCGATGATGTCGAAGATGGACCCGAGCAGGTAGTTGCGCATCCGCGCTTTCAGATGCCCCATGGCGTTGTGCGCGATCTCGTGGGAGACGACCAGCGCCAGCTCGCGCTCGTCCTCCACGAAGCGCATCATGCCGGACGTGACGATGATGCGGCGCCCGTCGGCGTAGGCGTTCACCTCGTCCGCCCGTGCCAGGACGACCCCATAGTCGCAGATGCGCACCGCCCGCACCGGGACGCTCAGGCGCTCGCCCTCCCGGAGCACCTCCAGGCGCGTCCCCTCGCCGACGCGGACGGCCTCGCGCAGCAGCCGCATGGCCTTGGCGACCGCTCCGCGCCCCCGCGGCACCGTCTCGCTCCCGACACGGAGCAGGACGTCCCCGCCGCGCAGGCCCGCGGCCTCGGCCGGCGCGCCCGGAACGGGATAGAGGACGCGCACCGACTCGTCGGCCCGCAGGTGCGAGACGGCCGCCTCGCGCAGCTCCCGGCCGAAGGTGTGGCGGTTGAACAGGCGGACGCCGATCGAGCGCGCCGTCCGCTCGCCGCACAGCGGTGCGCCCGCCGCCAGCAGCCGGAAGGCGACACCGTCGAGGCGCCTGTGGCGGGCGATGAAGGTCTGCAGCGCGAGCTCGCGCTGGCGGCGGGCCTCCTCCGCCACCGCGGCGGCGTCCGGCTGCGCGTAGCGCGTGGACGGCGTCGCGCAGCCGCCGAGGGCCGCTGCGGCGGCCACGGCCAGCGCCAGCATGACCCCTGTCCGGGAGCGCCTGGCCATCTCCCTCCTCCTCCGGATGTTCCCTGCCTCCCTGCAATGATAGCGAAGGGGCGGCGCCCCGGCCCCCGGACGGCGCGCCGGGCCCGAGCGGGAGGATATGACGCACGCTACCCCCTCACCTGGCGGGGCAGCCCCGGAAGGGAACGTGGAGGAAGGCGAGGGAATGGAGGCCAGGGCCGGAATCGAACCGACGTACACGGCTTTGCAGGCCGCTGCATAACCACTCTGCCACCTGGCCCGCGGTGGCCCGCGGGGTCGCCCGCGGGGCGCGTAATCATAGCGCGCGCCGCGCGCGCCTGTCAGCCCGAGGCGGCGCCGCGCGCGCCGGCGCGCAGCGCGGCGAGCGCCGCGCGCAGGTACATGGCCATGGACCACAGCGTGAGGCCCGCGGCCACGTAGAGCAGCGCGAAGCCCGTCTCGTACACGGGCAGCCCCGCGAGCGGCTGGCGGTAGAGCATGCACAGCAGCGCCGCCATCTGCACGCCGGTCTTGAACTTGCCGACCAGCGAGACCGCCACGTGCGCGCGCTTGCCGACCTCGGCCATCCACTCGCGAAGCGCCGAGATGACGATCTCGCGGCCGACGATGACCGCCGCCGGCACCGCCAGCCACGGCGTGGGATCGGCCTGCACCAGCAGCACCAGGGCCACGGCCACCATGAGCTTGTCGGCCACCGGGTCGAGGAAGGCGCCGAAGGGCGAGGTCTGCGAGAGGCGCCGGGCGAGATAGCCGTCGAGCCAGTCCGAGAGCGCGCCCAGGGCGAAGACCAGCGCCGCGGCGATCGAGCTCCACGACACCGGCAGGTAGAAGACGAGCACCAGGATCGGGATCAGCGCGATCCGCACCAGCGTGACAGCGATGGGGAGGTTGAGGGCGACGCCCATCAGGCCGCCTCGCCGTGGAGCGCGTCGTAGATGCGCCGCGCCAGCACGCGGCTGATGCCCGGCACCTGCGCGAGGTCCTCGACGCCCGCGCGCATGACCTCCTGCAGGCCGCCGAAGTGCTTGAGCAGCGTCTGGCGGCGGCGCGGCCCCATGCCCGGGATCCCCTCCAGCACCGAGGTGCGCCGCGCACGGCCGCGGCGCTGGCGGTGGCCGGTGACGGCGAAGCGGTGCGCCTCGTCGCGGATCTGCTGGATGAGGTGCAAGGCCGGGGCGTCCGGCCCGAGCCGCAGCGGCTCGCGCCGGCCCGGGAGGTGGAGCCGCTCCATGCCGGGGCGGCGCTCCGGGCCCTTGGCGACGCCGACGAGCGCCACGCCCTCGACGCCGTGCGCGGCGAGCACGCGCGCGGCCTCGGCCACCTGCCCGCGCCCGCCGTCGATGAGGAGCACGTCGGGCAGCGGCCCGTGCTCGCGCTGCAGGCGCGCGTAGCGGCGCTCGAGGGCCTGGCGCAGCGCGCCGTAGTCGTCGCCGGGCGCCACGCCCTCGATGTTGTAGCGGCGCCAGTCGCTCTTGACCGGGCCCTCGGCGTCGAAGACCACGCAGGCCGCCACGGTGCGCTCGCCCATGGTGTGGCTGACGTCCAGGCACTCGATGCGCTCCGGGGTCTCGGGCAGGCCGAGGCTCTCGCGCAGCGCCTCCAGGCGCGCGGCGAGCCCCGTGCGGCTCGCGAGGCGCGCGGCCAGCGCCGCGCGCGCGTTCTCGACCGCCGTCTCCAGCCACCGCCGGCGCGCGCCCCGCACCCGGCTCAGCACCTCCACGCGGTGGCCGGCCGCGGCCGAGAGCGCCTCGGCGAGGACCGCGGCGTCGGCCGGCGCGGGGTGGACCACGAGCGTGCGCGGGATCTCCCGGCCCGGATAGTGCTGGCCGAGGAAGGCCTCCAGCACCTCGGCGGCGTCGGCGCCCGGCGGCACGCGCGGGAACCAGGCGCGGTTGCCGAGGCTGCGCCCGCCGCGCACCGTGAAGAGCTGCACGCAGGCCTGGCCGCCCTCCGCCACCGCGGCGACGATGTCGAGGTCGCCGCGCTCGCCCTCGACGTACTGGCGCGCGGCGACCTTGCGCAGCGCGGCGATCTGGTCGCGGTAGCGCGCCGCCTGCTCGAACTCGAGCGCCTCGGCCGCCGCCTCCATGCGCCGCACGAGGTCCTCGACCAGGGCCTCGTCCCGGCCCTCGAGGAAGAGCAGCGTGTCGGCGACGTCGCGCGCGTAGCGCTCGCGCCCGATCAGCCCCACGCACGGCGCCGAGCAGCGCCCGATCTGGTGCTGGAGGCAGGGGCGCGAGCGGTTGCGGAAGACGCTGTCCTCGCAGGTGCGCAGGCGGAAGACCTTCTGCAGCAGCCCCAGGGTCTCGCGCACCGCGCCGGCGCTCGGGTAGGGCCCGAAGTAGCGCCCGGGGGCGCGGCGCGGGCCGCGGTGGAAGGCGATGCGCGGGTACTCGTCCTCGGTGGAGACGTAAATGTAGGGATAGCTCTTGTCGTCGCGCAGCAGGACGTTGAACCGCGGCCGGTGCGCCTTGATGAGGCGGTTCTCGAGCAGCAGCGCCTCGGCCTCGCTGCGCGTGATGGTGACCTCGATGGCGCGCACCTGCGAGAGCAGCGCCTGCAGGCGCGGCGACAGCGCCGGCCGCGAGAAGTAGCTGCCCACGCGCCGGCGCAGGTTGCGCGCCTTGCCGACGTAGAGCACCTCTCCGCCCGCCCCCAGCATGCGGTAGACGCCGGGACGGGTGCTGAGGGTGCGGACGAAGGCGCGGGGGTCGAAGGGCTCGGGGGCGCGGTCCGCCATAGCTCCATTATAGGACCGCGCCCGCCCGGCCTACGGCAGCAGGTCCATCTCCGGGATGGCCATCTCGAGCGCCGCGCACTCGCCGGAGTCGGGATCCACGCGCACGATCTCGTGGCGGTTGGTGTTGGCGAGCCACAGCCGCCCGCCGTCCCAGGCGATGCCGCCCGGCTCGTCGAGCGTGCAGCCGACAGGCAGCGTGGTCAGGGTGCGGGTGCGCAGGTCCAGCTTGCGCACCTTGTGGTTGTAGGTGTCGGCGATCCACAGGCAGTCGCGGCGCCTGTCGTAGGCCAGCCCCAGCGGGTGCTGCAGGCGCGCCTCGCGCCCGACGCCGTCGCGGTCGCCGAACTCGAACAGCCCCTGCCCCACCAGGGTCTCGACCAGCCCGTCGGAGTAGCGCACGCGGCGGATGGCCGAGCTCTCGCTGTCGGCCACGTAGAGCCAGGCCATGCCGGCGGCGAGGCCCGAGGGCTGGGCGAAGGCCGCCCGGTCCGCGGGGCCGTCGACGAGATCCTCGCGCCCGGAGCCGCTGAACCGGGCGATGACGTTGCGCGCGAGGTCGAGGCGCCAGATCTGGTGCTGGCCCGCCATCGCGATGTAGAGCGTGCCCTCGTGATGGGTCACGTCCCACGGCGAGTTGAGCGGCACCTCGAGCGGGCGGTCCGAGGGCGCCCCGGGCACCCGGCCCTGGCGGCCCGTGCCCGCCACGGTGTGCACCTCGGCGCTGACGCGGTCGATCCGGCGTATGGCGTGGTTGCCGCGGTCGGCGACATAGACATAGTCGCCGACGGCCGTCAGGCCCTGCGGCTCGCAGAAGGCGGCCTCCGTCTCGCGGCCGTCCACGAGGCCCGGGCTTCCCGAGCCGAAGACGCGCACCACGCGCCCGTGGGCGTTGACCTCGAGCACCCGGTTGCGGCCGCTGTCGCTCACGAAGACCCGCTCGCCCGCGGCCACCACCTTGCCCGGAAAGCTCACCACGCCCCCGCCGAGGCGCTCGCGGCGCAGCGGCAGCGGCTCGAGGTTGAGGATGCCCTTGCGCTCGGCGGCATCCAGGTGCTGCTGGATCAGCGTGTCGAGCTGGCGCCGCCGCCCCTCTCCGGGCAGCACGCCCACCACGTAGCCTTCGGGGTCGATGAAGAGCACCGAGGGCCAGGCGCGGATGCCGTAGGTGCGCCAGACGCGGAAGGCCGGGTCGTGGGCCACCGGATGGCGGATGTGGTAGCGGGCGATGGCCTTGCGCACCTGCTCGCCGACGCGCTCGTTCGGGAACTTGGGCGAGTGGACGCCGATCACGCACAGGCTGTCGCCGTACTTGTCCTCCAGGTAGCGGAGGTCCGGCAGGATGTGCATGCAGTTGATGCAGCAATAGGTCCAGAAGTCGAGCAGCACGACCTTGCCGCGCTGCTCCGAGAGCCGGATGGGGCGCTCGGTGTTGAACCACTCCAGCTCGGCGGGAAGCTCCGGGGCGCGGATCCGTGCCTCGCTCATCCCTGTCCTCCTCCTCCGCGCGCGGCCGCTGCCGGCCGCCCCGCGCTGCGGGGTCATGGTAGCACGGCATCCGGCCAGGGCCGGCCTGCGTCAGGCGCTTGGGGTTCGCTCGCGCGCGCCCTCGCGCCCCTCGACGGGCGGGGCGGGAACGAGGCCGTGGCGCCAGGCCAGGTGCAGGAGCTCGACCTCGGTGCGCACGCCGAGCTTGGCGAAGATGCGCTGGCGGTGCCCGCACACGGTCTTGCGGGTCAGGGCCAGGCGCTCTGCGATCTCGGGGACCTCGGCGCCCTCGGCGATCATGAGCAGGATCTGGAACTCCCGGTGGGTCAGGCGCGAGAAGGGAGAGGCGGCTTCCGGCAGGATGCGCTGCACGGCAAGGGCGCGCGCGATCCCGTCGCTCACGTAGCGCTCGCCCGCGGCCATCGCGTGCAGCGCCTCCTCGAGCTCCTCGCGGCCCGCCTGCAGGGTGAGGCACCCGGTGGCGCCGGCCGCGAGCATGCGCTCGGCGATGTGCACGTCCTCCTCGGCCACCAGCGCCAGGACCGAGACCGAGGGGAACCAGCGCGAGAAGCGCACGCAGGCATCCAGACAGTGCACGTCGGGGCGCGTCACGGCCAGCAGCAGCACGTCCGGCCGGTGGCGGCGCGCGAGCCGCACCGCCTCGTCGCAGTCGCCGGCCTCGGCCACCACGCGCACGTCCGGCAGGTCCGCGAGCAGCCGCCGCAGGCTGGTGCGGACCAGGTTCTGGGCCTCGAGCAGCAGGACGTCGATCACAAGGCCGCCTTCCTCCCTCACACCCTGGGTCGCTCCAGGGATGGCAGAGGTTCGGACGGCCTCGGTGCAGGTGTCGTGCCAGCAACGTGCCGCAAGCCGCTGATTCAGCATGACATGCTCAATCTTATGTAGAAAAATCAGACATATATTTTCATTTATTCTAGCTTTTTATGAAGACCAGCTCAGTGCATCGAGTGGACGTGATGCCTGTCACGGCCGACCCGTGACGTCGGCACGGTGACGCGCAGCGTCCGCTTTCCGGCAGAAGGCGGGTCAGGCGCGGTCGGCGGCGGCATCGAGCCCGCTGCCCTCGCCGCCCTCCAGGCGCTCGAGCATGCCGTAGCGCATGGCGAGGTGCGTGAGCTCGACGTCGTTGCCCACCCCGAGCTTCTCGTAGATGCGGTAGCGGTAGGTGCTGACCGTCTTGGGACTGAGCGCCAGCTTGTCGGCGATCTCCTGGATGCTGTGGCCCTGCGTGACCATCAGCATGACCTGCATCTCGCGCTGGGAGAGGCGGTCGAAGGGCGAGCGCTCCCCGCCCGGCAGCATGGAAAGCGCGAGCTGGCGGGCGATGTCGGCGCCGATGTAGCGCTCGCCGGCGTGCACCTTGCGGATGGCCGTGACGATCTCCTCGTGCTCGCAGGTCTTGGTGAGGTAGCCCGAGGCCCCGGCCTCGAGCAGCCGCGCCGGGAAGGGGTCGTCCGCGTGCACCGTGAGGATGATGACGCGCGTCTCGGGATGGTTGGCCAGGATGCGGCGGGTCGCCTCCAGGCCCCCGATGCCCGGCATGTTGACGTCCATGAGGACGACGTCGGGCCGGCGCTCGCGCACCATGCGGATCGCCTCCTCGCCCGTCGTCGCGTAGCCGGCGACCTCGAGGTCGGCGTGGTCCTCCAGCAGGCGGCCGATGCCGCGCAGGAACAGCTTCTGATCGTCGACCAGCAGGACCCGGATCGCCACGGTCCCCCTCCCTCCCTCGGCGGGTGGCCGCCACGCCTGTATGACGGACGAGCCGTCGCCATTATAGCGTGCCCTCGGGCGCAGGCGCTTACAGCCACAGCCAGCCTCCCGCTCACGCCGCGCACCGCGTGTCGCGCGCGCCGGCCGGAATGAAATCCGCCTCGCCCGCGGCGGGTCGGTGGGGACACCCCTCGCTCTCGAGCCCGATCTGCCTCCTCCATCGGCATCGAAGGGGCCGCCCGCCCAAGCTCGCCAGGCGCGGGCACGCCGGTCCCATTGGTCCACAAGATGGATGACGCGGGAGCGCCCCTGCTGCCATGCTGCTGATTGCACGGGGGCAAGGACGAAGAATGGCGGAGAGGGTGGGATTCGAACCCACGGAGGGCTGGGCCCTCGGCGGTTTTCAAGACCGCTGCCTTAAACCGCTCGGCCACCTCTCCCTGTCAGGTGTCGGGAGGCGGGCGGCGGGAGACGGGCGCCCCCGGCCCCTGGCGGGCGGAACCCGGGCGGTCCCGCGGCCTCTAATGTAGCGCGCGGGCGCCGTCCGCGACAGCGGGGGGCGGGTACGCCC
>WFOW01000217.1 GCA_015487895.1 Gammaproteobacteria bacterium
CTCGGTGTAGAAAAGGCGGCCGCTATCGGCCGTGCCCGTCTCCTCGTTGATGCGCACGTGGGGCTCGACCAAGGTGGCGTGCCCGGCGAAGTAGGCGAAGTCCGTGTCGCTGAGGACGACGAGATGGCGAGCAATCTTGTCTCGGAAGTAGGCGTGGCCATCGCCCTCCGGCAAGGCCCGGGCCGCGAGCCAGCGCCCGATCGCCGCGACGCCGTCTGCGATCTCCGCCGTGTACTCGAAGGCCTCGAGGTGCAGGACGCGCCTGCCCTCGCGCCTAGACAGGAGCCCCCCGTCCGCGACGAGGCAGGCACCCTCATCGGGGGCGGGCAGCTCCGGCCAGCCGGCCTTCACGCCCACGGCACCGAGCAGGCGCCGGGCCCGCCCGAGGGCCACGGGGCAGGTGGCGTAGACGTAGCCCTCCTTCAGGCTGCGCACCGGGAAGGCGACGAGCTGGGCGTCGCCGAAGGAGACGGCGCCGGCATGCAGCTCACCGCCACCGCGCGGCTCCGGCTCGGGGCCGAAGACGGCGCTCGCGAGGCTCTCGTCGCCGCCGAGGGCCTTCCAGGCGTGGCGGACGGCGCCCTTGATCCCGGAGCCCGCGAAGCAGGGGTGCCCGGTGTGGCGCTCGCGCTGGATGGGGTTATCGATGACGCCGGTCGCGGTCCCAGCCCCCATGTGGACCGGGCTCACGGCATAGAGGAACAGGGCTGCGTGCTGCTCGAACATGGGCTATACTCTCTCCTTCCTGTCCATGTACATGGTCATGTCCGCATGAAGATCGTCAACGTTCATGAGGCGAAAGCGCGCCTGTCCGAGTACCTCGCCGCCGTGGAGCGGGGCGAGGAGATCGTGATCGCCCGGCGCAACAAGCCCGTGGCCAAGCTGGTGCTGGTGGAGCCTGAAAGACCGGCGAGACGCCGCCCCTGGGGACTGGCCAAGGGCATGGGGCATGTGCCCGACGACTTTAACGAGCCCCTAGACGACGAGCTGAGCCGGCTGCTCTCGGGCGAGTCGATTCGGCCTTCCGACCCCCTGCATCCGGACTGGAGGCCGACGGGAGAACGATGAACCTTCTCCTGGACACCTGCACCTTCCTCTGGATGATCTGGGACGAGCCGAGGATCCCGCCCGGGGTGCGCGACCGGCTCACCGATCCCCGCAACGGAACGTTCCTGAGCACGATCTCCTTGTGGGAGGCGATGGCCAAGCACGCTGCGGGAAGGCTGGAGATCCGCGCCCGGGGATCCGCCTTCCGCCACCTGGTGGAGCAGCGCGAGGCGCACGAGGTCGCGTCCCTGCCTCTGAACGAACAGGCCATTGCCCATCTGGAGCACTTGCCCGCCCTGCATCGGGATCCCTTCGACCGGCTGCTGATCTGCCAGGCCATCGAGCACGGCCTGGCCATCGTCACGCCGGACGAGCACATCCGCCGGTACCCGGTCAAGACGCTCTGGGACTGAAGAAGGCATCGCTCAGCCTCCCCAGGCAGCCGCCACGACACGATTGAAGCCTTCGGCGCGGCGTGGATTGCGCACATGGGCCTCGTCCGTCCACAGGCCACGCGCGGCGAGGCGGCGCAGGTCCTCGGGGTCGACGCCCTCGTCGAGCTCGAGCCAGTACACTGCGCCAGGAGCGACGGCCCGCTCGGCGGCCTTGGGCTCCCAACGGGCGAGGTCCCACCCCGAGACGACCTGGTAGCGGGGCACCGCCGCGCACATGATGCGGCCGCGCACGCCGTGGAGATCGAACCGGATCCCGTCCTCGCCGCGCGTGGCGCCCGTCGGGAGCCACCCGCCCTCGAAGATGCCTGGCGTGGTGAGCACGAGGCGGCACCGCCGGGAGCTGGCCAGCTCGTCCCACGCCGGCTCAGGCACGGCCGAGTCCGCGACGGGTCGCAGCAGGGCGGCGCGCCCGTCGCCGCCGAGGCGCAGCAGCCCCTCCTCCGGCGGCTCGGCGCCATCGATCCCCACCAGGAAGCCGACGGCGCCAGCGTGCGGCCGCCCGGCCTCCGGCAGCAGGCGCGGCGCCACGGCCTGCACCGTGAAGAGGCGTCCGTCGGAGGCGCGGCGCGTCTCCTCGTCGAGGCCGACGCCCACGCGCTCGTCGTAGGCCCACAGCTCGCGCAC
>WFOW01000218.1 GCA_015487895.1 Gammaproteobacteria bacterium
GTGCGGCCCGTCCGGCTCGGCGGACGCGTCGTCGCCGAGCGCACCGTCTCGGCCGTCTGGGGATTCTTCGCGGTCTACGTGGCGAGCTTCGTGGTGCTGATGGTCCTGATGATGGCCACCGGCCTCGATCAGGTGACGGCGTTCTCGGCGGTGGTGGCCTGCCTCAACAATCTCGGCCCGGGCCTCGGCGAGGTCAGCGTCTCCTTCCAGCACGTGAACGACGCCGCGAAGGGGATCGCCATCGTCGCCATGCTGCTCGGCCGCCTCGAGGTGTTCACCCTGCTGGTGCTGTTCAGCCCCGGCTTCTGGCGGCCGTGAGGCGGCCGGCCCGCCCTTCCCCTGCCCTCGCCTTCAACGGTGCCCGGAGCCTCCCGGGCGATGCCCCTCCCCTTCTCCCGCTCCCGGCTTCCGGCCCGTGCCCGCGAGGGCGCACAGGCGGCGCCGGGCGAGTGCGGCCATGCGGGCGTCCTCGGCATGGGCCAGGCACTGGCGCCAGTGGCGGATGGCCTCGCCGCGCCGGCCCAAGCGCTCGGCGACCACCGCGAGCGCCATGTGCCCGTCCGCGTAGTCGGGGGCGAGCCGCACGGCCCGGCGCAGGGCGCGCAGGGCGCCTCCCACCCGCCCGAGGCGGTCCAAAACGTAGCCGAGCGTCCGCCAGGCCTGCGGCAGCTCCGGCAGGAGCCGGACGGCCTGGCGCAGGCAACGCTCGGCCTCGGCGAAGCGGCCGCGGGCAATCAGCGCCTCGCCCAGGTTGTGCCATGCATGCCCGCAGCGGGGATCGATGCTGAGGGCCCGGCGGCACCAGCGCTCGGCCCCGACCCAGTCTCCGGCCCGCTCGGCCTCCAGCCCGGCCGCCAGCGCCTCCTCGAGCCGCACCTCCTCCTCGCGCATGTCCAGCGGCAGCAGGTGCTGGCCGTCCGGCGTGAGCGTGCGCCCTTCGAGCGCGGCGAGGACCCGGCCGTCACGGGCGTGGAGCCGCAAGCGGGCCGGAAGCCGCCCGCCCGCGCGCACGACCCTCCGCAGCCGGGCGAGCGCATCGGCGAGCTCGTCCAGGCCGATCCCCGCCTCCAGCAGGGGGGCGATGCCCCGCAGCGCCGCCACGTCGACCAGCCCCAGCCGCTCGTGGCTCCCGTCGCCGACGATCCCGAGCGCGACGCAGCGTCTCACGGTCGCCTCGTCGAGGCCGCTCAGACGCGCCGCCGTGGCGAGCGGGACGGGCTGCCCGCCGTCTCCGTCCGGGCCCACCCGCCCTTTCGGGGGCACGAGACCGAGGCGCCGGAGAAATGCCGACTCGGGGAGGATCTCGATCGCATGGCCGCGCTCGCGGAGCCGCTCGGCGCGGCGCAGCTTGGCGCTCGCGCCTTCCGGGAGCGGTGTGGGCCAGCCGCCCTGGCCGACGACCAGGACGTCGGTGCCCGGCCCCACATGGGAGACGACCCGGCCGCCGAGCGCCCGCACGAGCGCCTCGGCCTCCCGCCGCGCCAGGCGCTCGAGCCTTCCGGTGAAAGCGACGCGCAGCCCCGCGAACGGGACCCGCCCTTCCCGCGCATCCGCCTCGACCCCGGCCATCGTCACCCCGCTTGCGCGAACGGCCTCCCCGCCGATGGCCAACAGCATAACGGGAAGCGGCAGGTGGCGGTGCTATGATGGGCTCTGCCATCGGCCCGCAGGAGATACGGATGGCGCACCGCACGGGGCCAGACGGGCCGGACGCCGCGGCCTGCGAGCGCCTGCTGCGCGAGATCGAGGCCGAGATGCGCGCCACGGCCGCGAGCACGGGCGAGGGCCGGCTCGATCCGCGCGTGGCCGATGCGCTGCGGCGGGTGCCGCGCCAGCGCTTCGTCCCGCCCGATCTCGCCCACCGCGCCTGGGACAACACGCCGCTGCCCATCGGCAGGGGCCAGACCGTCTCGCAGCCCTTCATCGTCGCCCTCATGACGCAGCTCCTGCGCCCGCGGCCCACGCACCGCATGCTCGAGGTCGGCGCGGGCTCGGGCTACCAGGCGGCCGTGCTCGCCGAGCTCGTCGACCGGGTCGTGACCCTCGAGCGGATTGCGGCGCTCGCCGATGCCGCACGCCGCCGCCTCGCCGGGCTCGGCTACGGCAACGTCGAGGTGCACGTGGCCGACGGGCGCACCGGCTGGCCCGAGGCGGCGCCCTACGACGGCATTCTGGTGGCCGCGGCGGCGCGCGAGATCCCGGAGGCGCTCGTCGAGCAAGGGCACGAAGGCGACGGGAAGCACCCTGCGGCGCGTGATCCCGCCATCGGGGCCCTTCTCGACCAGCACGAGCTCCTGGCCCCACTCGCCGCCGACGGGGATCACCAGCCGCCCGCCCGGGGCGAGCTGCTCGACGAGCGCCTCCGGGATCTCGCGCGCCGCCGCGGCCACCAGAATGC
>WFOW01000219.1 GCA_015487895.1 Gammaproteobacteria bacterium
CGGCGCGGTGGCGCACGCGCGCGAGCTCGCGCTCGCGCATCATCTTGACCGCGGCGTCGGCGAGGTCGCGGATGATGGACTCGACGTCGCGCCCCACGTAGCCGACCTCCGTGAACTTGGTCGCCTCGACCTTGATGAAGGGCGCGCCCGCGAGCCGCGCAAGGCGCCTCGCGATCTCGGTCTTGCCCACCCCGGTGGGCCCGATCATGAGGATGTTCTTGGGCGTGATCTCGGCGCGCAGGCGCTCGTCGAGCTGCATGCGCCGCCAGCGGTTGCGCAGCGCGATGGCCACCGCGCGCTTGGCCGCCGCCTGCCCGACGATGTGCTTGTCGAGCTCCTGGACGATCTCGCGCGGGGTCATGGTGGCCGGCGGGACGCCGCCGGCGCCGCGCGGCAGCGTTGCCTCAGCCATCGGCGGCGAGCTCCTCGAGCGTGACGCGGTGGTTGGTGTAGACGCACAGGTCGGCGGCGATGGCGAGCGCTTGCTCGACGATGGCGCGCGCGTCGAGCGCCGTGTGCTCGAGCAGCGCGCGCGCGGCGGCCTGGGCGTAGGCGCCGCCGGAGCCGATGGCCATCGCCGGGTGCTCGGGCTCGAGCACGTCGCCGTTGCCCGAGACGAGCAGCAGGTCGCGCGCGTCGCCCACGAGCAGCAGCGCCTCCAGCCGCCGCAGGGTGCGGTCGGTGCGCCAGTCCTTGGCGAGCTCCACCGCCGCGCGCAGCAGGTGCCCGCGGTGGCGCTCCAGCTTGGCCTCGAAGCGCTCGAACAGGGTGAAGGCGTCCGCCGTGGCGCCGGCGAAGCCCGCCAGCACGCGCTCGTGGTAGAGGCGGCGCACCTTGCGCGCGTTGCCCTTGACGATGGTGCTGCCGAGCGAGACCTGCCCGTCGCCGCCCATCACCAGGCGGCCGTCGCGGCGCACCGCCAGCACGGTGGTGCCCAAAAGCTGCTCCATCGGTATGGGTTCCCGGCCCGTGGAAGGGACGATTGTACCCGCTACGCGCCGCCGCGGCCCTCGGCGGCCGGCCTCCAGAGGCTGGACAGCGGCATCGCGACCAGCCGCTCGCCGAAGGCTGCGTGCGCCTCGCCGAGGTGGAGCAGCACGCCGCGCACGAAGGACCCGCCCGCCGCATCGGCGAGCGCCTTCAGCCCCCGCAGGTCGCGTGCGTGCACGGTGGCCGCGGCCTTGACCTCAACGCCTGCGACGCGGCCGTCCGGCAGCTCCACCACGAGGTCCACCTCGGCGCCGCCCGCGGTGCGGAAGTGGTGCAGCCGTGCCCGCGGCAGCGCCCATCCGCGCTGGCGTCGCAGCTCGCAGGCGACGAAGCCCTCGAGCAGCGGGCCGAGCCGATCCGAGCGCGCGAGCCCGTCGGCGTCCAGCCCCAGGAGGTGTGCGGCCAGTCCGGTGTCGATGAGGTGCACCTTCGGCGCGCGGATGAGGCGCTTGGCGCGGTTCCTGGCCCAGGCCCCCAGGGGGCGCACGAGGAAGAGCGCCTGGAGCAGGGAGAGGTAGCGTGCCAGCGTCGTCTGGGCCAGGCCGGCGGAGCGCGCGAGCTCGGCCCGGTTGAGGAGGCCCCCGAGGCGCGCGGCCAGCAGCCTGAGGAGGTGCGGCAGCTCCGCCACGCCCTCGATCCGGGCGAGCTCGCGCACCTCCCGCTGGGTGACCAGCGCGACGTAGGAATCGAACCAGGCCGCCCGACGCTCGGGATCCGCACGGGCGCAGGCCTCCGGGAACCCGCCCTCGACGATGCGCCGGCAGACCTCCTCGCGCGGCAGCGGCGGGCCCGGAGCGGGGCCCCGGGGCGCGAAGAGGTCCCGCAGGAAGCCCTCGGGCCGCCCCTCCCGCTCCCCCTGCGAGAAGGGCTCGAGGGTGAGGATCTCCATGCGGCCGGCGAGCGTCTGCGCGAGCCCCGGGAGCAGCAGCACGTCGGCCGAGCCCGTGAGGAGGAAGCGCCCGGGACGCCGGTCGCGGTCGATCGCCGCCCGCAGCGCCGGGAAGAGGCCGGGGACGCGCTGCACCTCGTCGAGCACCGTCCGGGGCGGCAGGGCGGCAAGGAAGCCCGGCGGATCGTGGGCAGCGGCCGCGAGCTGCGTGGGGTCGTCCAGCGTCACGTAGGCGTCCAGAATCCCTTCCGCGACGAGGGCGCGGGCCAGCGTGGTCTTGCCCGTCTGGCGGGCGCCGGCCAGGAACACCGCCGGGGTGTCCCGGAGCGCGGCCTGGACGCGCGGGGCCAGGTGCCTGCGGATGGGCCGATCCGCCACAACGTGGCGGATTATCAACCACGAAGTGGTGGATTTGCAAGGTTAGCGGCGGCGGGCGCGGGGGTGGGCGCGGTCGTAGATCTCGGCCAGGTGCTGGAAGTCGAGGTGCGTGTAGATCTGGGTGGTGGCGATGTCGGCGTGCCCGAGCAGCTCCTGCACCGCGCGCAGGTCGCCGCTCGACTCGAGCAGGTGGGTGGCGAAGGCGTGGCGCAGGACGTGGGGGTGGAGGGGCACGCCGAGGCCGGTGCGCCGCGCCCAGTGGGCGACGCGCGCCTCGACCTGGCGGGGGCTGATGCGCGTGCCGCGGCGCGAGACGAACAGCGCCCGCTCGCCGGGCGCCGCCAGCTCCGGCCGCAGCTCCAGCCAGCGCGCCAGGGCCACGCCCGCCTTGCCGCCCAGGGGCACGATGCGCTCGCGCCCGCCCTTGCCGCGGCGCACCCGCACCTCGCGCGCGGCGAGGTCGGCGTCCCCGAGGTCGAGGCCGACGAGCTCGGCCAGCCGCAGCCCGGCGCCGTAGAGGAGCTCGAGCATGGCGCGGTCGCGGGCCTCGAGCGGCGCGCGGTCCGGGATCGCGTCCAGCAGGGCGGCGGCCTGGTCCACGTCGAGGGTGGCCGGCAGCGTGCGCGGGGCCTTCGGCGCACGCACGCTGCGGGCGGGGTTCTGCGAGGCCTCCCCGCGCTCGACGAGATCGTCGAGGAAGGTGCGCACGGCCGAGAGCGTGCGCTGGATGGAGCGCGGCGAGCGCCCGCGCCGGCGCTCGGCCGCGACCAGCGCGCGTATGTGGTGGGCGCGCAGCGCCGCCCACGAGGTGACCCCCTCGCGCGCGCACAGCGCGAGCAGCCGGCCGAGGTCGCGCCGGTAGGCCGCCACCGTGTGCGGCGAGCAGCGGCGCTCGCCGGCGAGACGCGCGAGAAAGCCCTCGACCGCTTCCGCCAGCGGCCCGGCGCCGCTCACGGGCCGAGGTAGGGCCGCAGCGCGCGGCTGACCAGCGCCCCGAGCTGCGACAGGAACACCGTCCCCATGGCGGGGTGGAAGCGGTGGCGGTCGCGGCTGCCGATGGCGAGCACCCCGTAGTGGCTGTGCTCGCCGAGGTAGACCAGCGCGCCGGAGGCCACGGCGCCGGCGCGCTCGCCGTAGAGCAGGCTCACCTGCTCGGGGCGCAGCCGCCCGCACACGGGCCGCCTGCCCTTGAGGAAGCCCTCGAAGGCGGCGGCCGTCTCCGGCTCGTCCATGTCGAGCAGGCCCACGAAGCCGTCCTCCACCGAGCCGCCCTCGCCCGGCAGGCGCACCAGGCGCATGACGGCGAGCTCGGCGCCGAAGCTCTCGGCCAGCGCCTCGCGCACCCGCGCCACCACCGCCCCGAAGCCCTCGGCTTCCATGAGGCCGAGGGCGAGGCGGTGCATCTCGGCGCTGAGGCGCTCGTTGTCGCGGGCGGTGTTGACGAGCTCGGTGAGCTTGCGGCTGAGGTGGCGGTTCTGCTCGCGCAGCACCGCCACCTGGCGCTCGATCAGCGAGACCGCCCCGCCGCAGGGGTGCGGCACGCGCAGCAGGGCGAGGAGCCCCACATGGCGCTCGAAGAAGTCGGGGTGACGCCGGAGGTAGTCGGCGACCGCGCGCTCGTCGAGTCCCGCTTCCGACCGCGCCGCTCCGCTGCCCGGGTCCTGCACGCTCATAGCGCGATCCGTCCTTCGTAGACCTCCTCCGCCGGTCCGCGCATGCGCACCGGCTCCCCCTCGCCGCTCCACTTTAGCACAAGGCTGCCGCCGGGAAGGGCCACCTCCACCTCCTCGTCGAGCTCGCCCCACAGGCGCCCGGCGACCACGGCGGCGCACGCCCCGCTCCCGCAGGCGGGCGTCTCGGCGCCGACCCCGCGCTCGTGCACGCGCAGCCGCGCGCGGCGGCGGTCGACCACCTCGAGGAAGCCGACGTTGGCGCCCTCGGGCAGGCGCGGGTGGCGCTCGAGCACGGGCCCCAGCTCGGCCACCGGGGCGCGCGCGACGTCCGCGACGCGCAGCACGAGGTGCGGGTTGCCCATCGAGACGGCCGCCGCCTCCACCGGCCCCCGCGGGGTGTCGAAGGTGTAGCGCGCGGCGCGCCGCGGGGCGTCGAGCGGCACCTCGCGCGGCTCCAGGCGCGGCACCCCCATGTCCACGGTCACGGTGCCGTCGGGCTCGACCTCGGCGGTGAGGATGCCGCCGGCGGTCTCCAGCCGCACGCGGTCGGAGCCGGTGCGCCCGTGCAGGCGCAGGTAGCGCGCGAGGCAGCGCGCGCCGTTGCCGCACTGCCCGACCTCGCCGCCGTCGGCGTTGAAGATGCGGTAGCGGAAGTCGGCGTCGGGGCGCGTCGGCGGCTCGGCGAGCAGCACCTGGTCGCAGCCGACGCCGCGGCGGCGGTCGGCGAGGCGCCGCACGCGCTCGGCGGTGAGCGCGACGGGGGCGCGGGTGGCGTCGACCACGACGAAGTCGTTGCCGAGCGCCTGCATCTTGACGAAGGCGAGGATCACGGGGCGAAGCGTAACGGCTGCGCCGGCGCGAGGCGAGGGGCGTGCGGCTCAGGCGCCCGCGCCCGGCAGCCGGCCCCAGACCGCCAGGTGACGGTCCGATAGCGCCTCGACGCGGAGCGCCTTCCCGAGCCCCGTCGCCGCGAGCTGGGCGGCGACCTCCTCCGGGCGCCAGGCGGCGGCGAGCGAGGCGCGGAAGTCGCGGCGCAGCACGGGCGGCGCCCCGGCCGCGTAGGTCTCCACCAGCCGCTCCCATTCGGCCTCGTCGCGCGGGCGCATGAGGTCCATCACGAACACCGCCGCCCCTGGCGCGCCGATGCGCCGCACCGTGCGCCACAGGTCCAGGGGGTCGGGCAGGTGGTGCAGCAGCGAGTTGGAGATGACGGTGCCGTAGAGGCCCTCGCCCGGCGGCGCCTCCGGGATGCGCCCGCGCAGCAGGTGGACGCGGCGCCCGAGCCCGGCCCGCTCCACGGCCGCGCGCGCGAGCGCCAGCATGGCAGCGGCCCCGTCCACGGCCTCGATGCAGACCTCGGGGAAGGCGCGCGCGAAGCGAACGGTCACGTCCGCCGGCCCGCAGCCGAGGTCGGCCACCGGCCCGCGCGGGGCGCCGAGGCGCTCGCGGAAGGCCGCCACGAAGAGCTCGTGGGGCTCCGAGAAGTCCGCCTCGGCGTAGGCGCGCGCCTGCGCCGGGTCGTCCATCAGCTCCGGCTCCGGCACGCGCTCCATGTCTCACCGCTCCCGTGCAGGTTCCCGCCGCGCTATCCTGCCATATGGCACGCGGGGGACGGGTCTCGGGCGCCGAGCGGTCCGGCGCCCTTCTCCTTCGTTCCCGTATCCCGTCACCCGCCTCCCGTCGCCCGCCCGGGAGACGGCACGGTGGCTGGCGGCCGCCGGCCGGCGCGCGCGGAGCTAGCCCGGCAGGGTGCGCTCCCCGCGCCACAGGTCCTCGTGGGTCTCGCGCGCGCGGACCACGTGGAAGCGGTCGCCGTCGACCATGACCTCGGCGCAGCGCGGGCGGGCGTTGTAGCTGGAGCCCATGACGAAGCCGTAGGCGCCCGCCGAGCGCACCGCCAGCAGGTCGCCCGGCGCGAGCGCCAGCCGCCGCTCCCGGCCCAGGACGTCGCCGCTCTCGCACACCGGCCCGACCACGTCCCATTCCCGCGCGGGCACGTCCGAGCGCACGCGCACCGGCACGATCTCGTGCCAGGCGCCGTAGAGGGCCGGGCGCAGCAGGTCGTTCATGCCGGCGTCGACGATGGCGAAGCCGCGTCCGCCGGCCTCCTTCAGGTATTCCACGCGCGTGAGCAGCACGCCGGCGTTGCCGGCGATGGCGCGCCCCGGCTCGAGCAGGATCTCGAGCGGCCGCCCGCCGACGAGCCCGCGCAGCGCCGCGGCGAGCTCCGCCGGCCCGGGCGGCGTCTCGTCGCGGTAGCGGATGCCGAGCCCGCCGCCGAAGTCCACGTGCCGCAGCGCGACGCCCTCGCCCGCGAGCCGGTCGGCGAGCGCCAGCACCCGCCGGGCGGCGTCCACGAAGGGTCCGAGCTCGGCGATCTGCGAGCCGATGTGGCAGGCGATGCCGCACGGGTCGAGGTGGGCGCTCGCCGCCGCGCGGCGGTAGGCGGCCAGCGCCGCCTCCGGGTCGAGGCCGAACTTGCTCTCGCGCAGGCCCGTGGCGATGTAGGGGTGCGTGCCGGGGTCGACGTCGGGATTGACGCGCACGGCCACGGGGGCGCGCACGCCAAGCGCCGCCGCCACCGCCTCGATGCGCTCGAGCTCCGGCAGCGACTCCACGTTGAGGCAGCGGATGCCGGCCTCCAGCGCGGCCCGGATCTCGCCTTCCGTCTTGCCCACGCCCGAGAAGACCACCCGGGCCGGGTCGCCGCCGGCCGCCCGCACCCGCGCCAGCTCGCCGCCGGAGACGATGTCGAAGCCCGCGCCGAGGCGCGCGAGCACGTCGAGCACGGCGAGGTTGCCGTTCGCCTTGACCGCGAAGCACACGAGATGCGGGTGGTCGCCGAGGGCCTCGTCGAAGGCGCGGAAATGGCGCTCGAGCGTGGCGCGCGAGTAGACGTAGCAGGGCGTGCCGCAGGCCTCGGCGATGCGCTCGAGCGGCACCCCCTCGGCGTGCAGCACGCCGTCGCGGCGGGCGAAGTGGTCCATCCCTCAGCGCCCCTCGGCGGAGGGCGGCTCGCGGTCCGGCAGGTAGAGATCGCCCTTCTGCCCGCAGCCGGCGGCGGCGAGCGCGAGCGTTAGGGCGAGCAGCAGGTGGAGCGGCCGGTGCATGGTCTCTCTCCGTCGGGGCCCGCGCAAGTATAGCCCCGGGCACGGCGTGCCATAATGCCTCACCGGCCCGTCGTCGGCGCCTCCATGCGGAAGCCCTGAAAAATTCGATTTTTTCAGGGCTTCCCCGCGGCCAGGGACGGCCGCGGCATGGCCCATGCACATGGAAGTGCATGGCGATACGGGGAAAACCGAAATGGCTGCGAAGCACCTCAGGGCTGATCGATCCGCGTAGCGGATCGATTCGATCAGAGTTCTTCAGGCATGTTCACGGGCATCGTGCAGGCGGTGGGCGAGGTGCGCGCGCTCGAGCGGCGCGGCGACGGCGCGCGCGCGCGCATCGCCACGCCCGCGGGCTTCCTCGAAGGCGTGGCGGTCGGCGACAGCATCGCCGTGAGCGGCGCGTGCCTGACGGCCGTCGCGGTGGCGCCCGGGGCCTTCGAGGCCGACCTCTCGGGCGAGACCCTGGCGCGCACCACCCTCGGGGCGCTCGCGCCCGGCGCGCGCGTGAACCTCGAGAAGGCGCTCACGCTGTCCACCCCGCTTGGCGGGCACCTGGTGACGGGGCACGTGGACGGGGTGGCCACCGTCACCGCGCGCGAGGCGGCGGGCGGCGCGGTGCGCATGGCCTTCGCCATCCCGCGCGCGGTGACGGTGGCCACCCCGTCCACGTGCCCCGTCACCAGGTGCCCGCCAAGCGGGGTGGACAGCGTGAGCGCCTTCTCG
>WFOW01000220.1 GCA_015487895.1 Gammaproteobacteria bacterium
CCGCTCGACCGGCCGCTGACCGAGGCCGAGCACGAGGCGGCGCTGGCGGCGGTGCAGCGCGCGGGCCTGTGGCGCCTCGATCCGGAACGCACGCGCCGGCACTGGCGGCTCGCGCCGGAGGCGGTGCGGTGATCGAGGACTACGGCTTCGGGCACATCCGCATCGGCGGGCGCGAGTACCGGCGCGACGTGATCGTGCGCGCCGACGGCACCGTGCACAGTCCCTGGTGGCGCGCCGAGGGCCACTCGCTCGCGGTCGAGGATCTGCATCCGCTGCTCGACGAGCCGCCCGGGATCCTGGTCGTCGGCACCGGCTACCATGGCCGCATGGCGGTGCCGGAGGAGACCCGTGCCGCCCTCGAGGCGCGCGGCATGGACGTGCGCGCGCTGCCCACGCGCGAGGCCGTGGCAGAGCCCAACCGCCTCGCGCATGACCGCGCCGCTGTCACTGTGGCCGCGGCGCTCCATCTCGCCTGCCGAGTCCGAGCCGGTCGGACGCACGCGCATGAGGGGCCCCGCGATGCGCCCCCTGCCGGGGGGGCGTCGCCGCCGGCCCTCCTCCGCCCCGTGCCGCGCCCGGGGCGTGGCCTCCGGGCAGCCGCCTCAAGGCGGCCGTCCGGACGGCCGATATGGCTTTGGCATGGGCGTGCGGGGATCGGTCATGCGGAGAGGCGGCACCGGGATCGGCCGGACGGCACGGGCCGGCCTGCCGAAAGGCGGAAGGATGCGTCTGGCCGCGGGGCTGGCGCTCATCCCGCTGATCGCCGCCGCGACCGCCGCCAACGCAGAGGACGAGGTGGTCGCGGACCGGCCGGGCTTCAGCACGGGCACGGCCACCGTGCCGCCGGGGGCCTGGCAGCTCGAGATGGGGATCCAGTCGAGCTACGGCACCCGGCGGGGCGATCCCGACAGCTTCACCGCCCCCTTGCTGAACGTCCGGGTCGGGATCGGGCGCGCCACAGAGATCAACGTCCTCTGGGACGGGAGGACCCTCGTCGACGGGGGCGAGGACAGCGTCTCGGCGCCGCTGGTCGGCCTGAAGCGGCGTCTCGTGGACGGGGGCCCCGCCAGCCTTTCCTTCCTCGGGTATCTCGGGAGCGAGTCGGGGCGGGCGATCGGGCTCGCCGCGCTGCTCTGGGACCGCGAGCTGGAGAGCGGGCTCGGGCTGTTCGGGACGGTCCAGGTGGCCGTGACCGCCGAGGATGGGGAGGGCCGGGCCACGGTCCTCCAGCCGGCCCTGGGGCTGAACGTCCCCCGGGGGCGCCGGACGAGCCTCTTCGTGGAGGTCTACGGCGAGGCGCCGCTCGACCCCGGCGGGCGGCCCTCGCGGATGATGGACGCCGGCGTGGCCTGGCTGCCGCGGCCCGACGTGCAGCTCGATCTGAACTTCGGCGTGCCGCTGGACGGGCGCAGCGAGCGTTTCGTCGGCCTGGGCGTCGCGATGCGGCTCTAGCCTAGCGGGGTTCCGGGCTCAAGATCTCTGCCGGCCCGCCGAAAGCATGGGCGTGCCGCCAGGGCGCCGGCGGTGGGGACGGCGCCCGCCTCTTCGGGGAGGATGCAGCCATGCGGATCAAGCGCTTCAGGGACTGGTCCATCGGGGCCAAGCTGTACTCGGTCATCGGCCTGCTGCTCGCCATGCTGCTGGGGTCGGGCTTGTACGGCCTGAACCAGGCTCGTGCCATCAATGAGCGGGTCAAGAACCTGTACACCCAGGAGCTGGTGCCGCTCGAGACCGTCGACGACATGAAGGCCTCCTTCTACCGGGTGCGCGACCGCGTCGGCCGCCACATCGACGAGCCCGAGCGCCAGGCCGTGCACGAGGCCAAGATCCGCGAGCAGCTCCAGCGGCTCGCGCGCAACGAGGCCAAGTACCGCGAGTCGCGCCTGAGCGAGGAGGAGCGGCGGCTGATGGACGCCTACACCGACGCCTGGGGCCGCTACATCGCGCTGGTGAACGGGAAGATCCTGCCGCTCAGCCGCGAGGGCAGGGCGGAGGAGGCCGAGCGCATCCTCGTCGGGCCGGCGCTGCAGCTCTTCCGCGAGGCGCGCGAGGCGATCAACGAGCTGGCCGACTACCAGGTGAGGCGCGCCAAGCGGCGCTTCGACAACGCCCAGGCGGCATACGCAGAGATGCGCAACCTCACGATCTTCCTCCTGGTCGCGGGGCTGGTCGTCGCGGGAGGGCTCGGGTGGCACCTCGTGCGCAGCATCCGGCTGCCGCTGCTCGAGGTGCGCGACGTGCTGAGTCGTCTCAACCAGGGTGACCTGACCAAGGAAGTCGAGTACCGGTCCGAGGACGAGCTGGGCCAGATGGCGAACGACCTCAACAACGCGATCTCGACCCAGCGCCAGCTCATCTGCAGCATCCTGCAGACGGTGGACCGGGTCGCCGCCTCCGGCGAGGAGATGGCGGCGGTGACCACGCAGACGCGCGAGACCGTCGAGGCCCAGCAGAAGGAGACCGAGCAGCTCGCCACGGCCATGAACGAGATGACGGCGACCGTCCAGGAGGTCGCGCGCAACATCGCGACCACGGCCGAGAGCGCCTCGGAGGCCCACCGCCAGACGCAGGAAGGCAACGCGGTCGTCGTTCAGGCCGTGGAGCGGATACGGGAGCTGGCGGGCCAGCTTGCCGAGACCGGCAGGACCATCACCGAGCTGGAGCGGCACAGCGAGACGATCGGCTCGGTGGTCGAGGTGATCCGGGACGTGGCCGAGCAGACCAACCTGCTCGCCCTCAATGCCGCGATCGAGGCGGCCCGCGCCGGCGACCAGGGGCGGGGCTTCGCGGTCGTCGCGGACGAGGTGCGCACGCTCGCAGGGCGGACGCAGGAGTCTACTGAGGAGATCCGGGCCATGGTGGAGAAGCTGCAGGCGGGCGCGCGCGAGGCGGTGGCAGCCATGCAGCGCAGCGGCGAGCTGTCGGACGCCGCGGTGGAGTACGCCGGACGCTCGGGCAGGGCCCTGGAGGTGATCTCGGATGCGGTGGCGCGGATCAACGACATGGCGGGCCAGATCGCGACGGCGGCCGAGGAGCAGACCGCGGTGGCCGAGGAGATCAACCGCAACGTCGTCCAGATCAACGAGATGGGGAGCCAGACCGCCCAGGGGGCCGAGAAGACGGCGAGGGCGAGCGAGGAGCTCGCCCGGATGGCCTCCGATCTCAAGGGCATGGTCGGCCGCTTCCGGGTGTGACGGGAAAGGTCCGTGCACCCCGCCGTGCAGGGGCCTTCCCGGGCGGTGGTGGGGCGCCCCTGGGGGCGCTGCGCTCTCTTTGCCGGTTGGCGGCATTCGCCCGGGCCCGTCCGCAGGTCCGGGGGGCGGCCATGCCCCCTTGGCGGTGGCACGGGCAGCCTGGGCTCCGGAAGCCCCCTCACGCCCTCCCGCGGCCTGGCGCCCTCTTCGGCCGGCCCGCCCCCGGCTTGCATGAGAATGAGAAG
>WFOW01000221.1 GCA_015487895.1 Gammaproteobacteria bacterium
GGCGGGCGGGGGCGGCGGGCGCAGCGCGGCGCAGGCGCCGAGGGCGAGCGCGAGCACACCGGCGAGGAGGGCGGCGGCCGCGCGCCTCACCGCAGCGGCCCTCCGTGCGCGGGCGCCGGCGGGCTCCGGCGGGCCGGGCGGCCCGTGGGCTCGAGCACCGCCACCGTCAGGCGCTCGTCCGTGAGGTACTTGCGCGCGACCGCCTGCACCTCGGCGGGCGTGACGGCGCGCACGGCCTCGACGTAGCGCTCGGCCGTGCGCCAGCCGAGGCCCACGGTCTCGAGCATGCCGATCTGCATCGCCTGGTAGAACATGGAGTCGCGCTCGTAGACCCTGGCGGCCACCACCTGCGCCTTGATGCGCGCGAGCTCGGCTTCGGTCACGGGCTCGCGCTTGAGGCGCCCGGCCTCGGCGCGCAGCGCGCCCTCGAGCTCGGCGACGGTGCGCCCCTCGGCGGGCGTGCCGTCCATCAGGAACAGATCGTCCGCGCGGGCGTAGAGGTCGTAGCCCGCCCCGGCGGCGGCGGCGATGCGCCGCCTGCGCACCAGCTCGCGCGGCAGGCGCGCGCTCTCGCCGCCGGAGAGCACCGCGGCGAGCACCTCGAGCGCGTAGGCCTCGCGCCGGTCGGCGGCGGTGGCGAGCGAGGGCACCTTCCAGCCCAGGATGACGTAGGGCACCTCGGCCGGCGCCCGGACCACCACGCGCCGGGGGCCGCGCTGGCGCGGCTCGCCGCGCGGCGGCGGGCGGCGCGTGCCGGCGCGCGGGATGGGGCCGAAGTGACGCTCGGCCAGCCGCCGCACGGCCTCGGGGTCCACGTCGCCCACCACCACGAGGGTGGCGTTGTCCGGGGCGTAGAAGCGGCGGTACCACCGGCGCAGGTCCGCCACCGTCAGCCGCTCGAGGTCCTCCATCCAGCCGATCACGGGCTGGCCGTAGGGCCCGTTGAGGAAGGCGGCGGCGTAGAGGCGCTCGTAGGTGAGCGCGCGCGGGCGGTCCTCGGTGCGCAGGCGCCGCTCCTCCATCACCACGCGCCGCTCCTTCTCGAACTCCTCGGGCGGCAGCAGGAGGTTGCGCATGCGGTCGGCCTCGAGCGCGAAGGCGACCTCCAGGCGCGAGCGCTCGAGGCGCTGGAAGTAGGCGGTGTAGTCGCGCCCGGTGAAGGCGTTCTCGCGCCCGCCGAGCTCGGCGATGATGCGCGAGAACTCGCCCGCCGGATGGCGCGGCGTGCCCTTGAACATCATGTGCTCGAGCAGGTGGGAGATGCCGGTCAGCCCCGCGGGCTCGTCGCCGGAGCCGACCTTGTACCAGATCTGGGACACCGCCACCGGAGCGCGGTGGTCCTCCTTGACGATCAGCTTCAGCCCGTTGGGGAGCGTCCACTCGTGGACGGCGCCCGCGCCGGCCTGCGCGGCCGCGGCCCACGCGAGCGCGAGGCCGGCGGCGAGCCGGCGGACGGCGCGCCAGGGGAATGCGGTGCGGGTGTCTCGCATGGGCGCTGATGCTAGCATTGTCGGGCGCCGCGCGCGCGGCGACGCGCCGCGGCGCCGCTTCCGCTCACCATGCTCGGATTCCGCAAGCGACGCGACGAGACGCAAGAGGCCCCCGCCGGCACGGCCGAGGGGCGCGGCGGGCTGGTGCGCCGGCTCGCCGCGCGCCTGCGGCGCACGCGCGAGGGGCTCGGCGGGGCGCTCGCGGGGCTGTTCCGGGGCCGGCGCATCGACGACGAGCTCCTCGAGGAGCTGGAGACCCGCCTGCTGCTGGCCGACGTGGGCGTGGAGGCCACCCGGCGCATCGTCGACGGCCTCGCCCGCCGCGTGGCCCGCCGCGAGCTGGCCGACGCCGAGGCCCTGAGCCGGGCCCTGCGCGAGGCCCTGCTGGAGATCCTCGCCCCGTGCGAGCGCCCGCTGGAGATCGACCGCTCGCGCCGCCCCTTCGTGATCCTCGTGGTGGGGGTGAACGGCGTCGGCAAGACCACCACCATCGGCAAGCTCGCGCACCGCTTCCGCGAGCAGGGCCTGACGGTGATGCTGGCCGCGGGCGACACCTTCCGCGCGGCGGCCGTGGAGCAGCTCCAGGCCTGGGGCGAGCGCAACGGCGTGCCCGTGGTGGCCCAGCACACCGGCGCCGACTCGGCCTCGGTGATCTACGACGCGCTCCAGGCGGCCCGCGCGCGCGGCATCGACGTGCTGCTCGCCGACACCGCCGGCAGGCTCCACACCAAGTCCAACCTGATGGAGGAGCTCGCCAAGGTGGTGCGCGTCGTGCGCAAGCTCGACCCGGAGGCCCCCCACGAGGTGCTGCTCGTGCTCGACGCCACCACGGGGCAGAACGCGCTCGCCCAGGCGCGCCAGTTCCACGAGGCGGTGGGCGTGAGCGGCATCGCCGTCACCAAGCTCGACGGCACCGCCAAGGGGGGGATCCTCTTCGCCATCGCCGAGGCGCTGGGCATCCCCATCCGCTACATCGGCGTCGGCGAGGGCGCCGAGGACCTGCGCGACTTCGACGCGCGGGCCTTCGTCGACGCGCTCTTCGAGGAGGATCCCGCGGAGGAGCCCGCGGCCCCGTGATCGAGTTCCACGCCGTCAGCAAGCGCTATCCCGGCGGCAAGGAGGCGCTGCGCGGCGTGAGCTTCCGCCTCGGCCACGGCGAGATGGCCTTCCTGACGGGCCACTCCGGGGCGGGCAAGAGCACGCTGCTCAAGCTCATCGCCTGCCTCGAGCGCCCCACGTCCGGCCAGGTGCTGGTCGACGGGCTCAACGTAGGGCGGCTGCCCCGGCGGCGCATCCCGCAGCTTCGCCGGCGCATCGGGGTCGTCTTCCAGGACCACCGTCTCCTCCACGACCGCACCGTGTTCGAGAACGTGGCGCTGCCGCTGCATGTCGCCGGCCACCGTGGCCCGGAGGTGGGCCGGCGGGTGCGCGCCGCGCTCGACCAGGTGGGCCTGCTCGGCAAGGAGCGCGCCTACCCCGTGACGCTCTCCGGCGGCGAGCAGCAGCGCGTCGGGATCGCGCGCGCGGTGGTCAACCGCCCGCCCCTGCTGCTCGCCGACGAGCCCACGGGCAACCTCGACCCCGAGCTCTCGCGCGAGATCATGGCGCTGTTCGCGCGCTTCAACCAGGTGGGCGTGACGGTGCTCATCGCCACCCACGACATCGCCCTCGTCGAGGCCATGGGCCGGCGGCGGCTGGTGCTGCGCGAGGGGCGCCTGGTCGAGGGCGCCGCGGAGGCGGCCTGAATGGCCGCGCGCGGCGAGCGCGCCGCCGGTGCCGCGCCCGCCGGGCGGCCGCGCCGGCCGCGCCTCCGGGCCTGGCTCGCCGAGCACCGCGACGCCGCCGCCGGGAGCCTGCGGCGGCTGGCGCGCGAGCCGCTCTCGAGCCTGATGACGCTCGCGGTCATCGGCATCGCGCTGGCGCTGCCCGCGGGCCTCCACGTCCTGCTCGCCAACGCCCAGGCGGTCACGGGGGGCTGGCGGGGCGAGGCGCGCATCTCGCTCTTCCTCGAGCGCGGGGTGGACCCCGCGCGCGCGCGCGCCCTGCGGCGCGAGCTCGCCGCCCGCCCCGGGGTACGCGCCGTCGAGCTCGTCACGCCCGAGCAGGCGCTCGCGGAGTTCCGGCGGCTGTCGGGCTTCGGCGATGCGCTCGACGCCCTCGGGGAGAACCCGCTGCCGGCGACGCTCGTGGTCACGCCCGCCGCCTCGGATCCGGAGGCGCTCGTGGCGCTCGCCGCGCGCCTGCGCGCCCTCCCGGAAGTCGAGGCCGCGCAGCTCGACCTCGAGTGGGTGCGGCGCCTGCACGCCATCCTGGCGCTCGCGCGGCGCGGCGTGGCGGTGGTCGCCGCGCTGCTCGCCGCCGCGGTGCTGCTCGTCGTCGGCAACACCATCCGCCTCGAGATCCAGAACCGCCGCGAGGAGATCGTGGTCACCAAGCTCATCGGCGGCACCGACGGCTTCATCCGCCGGCCCTTCCTCTACAGCGGGCTGTGGCACGGGCTGCTCGGCGCGGCGCTCGCCTGGGTGCTGGTCGAGGGCGCGCTCGCCCTGCTCGCCGGCCCCGCGGCGCGGCTCGCCGAGCTCTACGCGAGCGCCTGGCGGCCCGCCGGCCTCGGCGCCGGGGCGAGCCTCGCGCTGCTCGCCGGGGGCGCGGCGCTCGGCCTCGCGGGCGCCTGGCTCGCGGTGGCGCGCCACCTGCGCGAGATCGAGCCCGCCTGAGGGCGCCGTCCGGCGGCCCCAACGCGCCGAAGGTCGGTGTCCGCCCGCCGCCGCCCGCATCGCCCGCTATACTCCCCGCCGGGCGGGGAGCGCCCGGAGGGGGAGGAGCGATGATCCGCAAGGGCGGCAGCATCCTGGTGGTGGACGGGTCCGAGGTCTCGCGGACCATCATCGCCCGCATCCTGCGCCACGAGCTCGAGGGCAGCCGCGTCGTCACCTGCGGCAGCGGCGCCGAGGCGCTCGAGCAGCTCGCCCTGAGCCGCTTCGACCTGCTGACGACGGCGCTGATGCTGCCCGACATGGACGGGCTCGACCTGTGCCGGCGCATCCGTGCCGACCACGCCCACCGCTACATGCCGGTGGTGGTGGTCTCGGGCGACGCCGACAGCCGCCTGCTGCGCGAGGGCTTCGCCGCCGGCGTCACCGACTACTTCGACAAGTCGCTCGGCTACCAGGCCTTCGTCGAGTTCGTCAAGGCCTTCATGCGCCGCAACGCCGGGCTCGTCGGGCGCGTGCTCTACGTCGAGGACAGCCCCACGGCCGCCACCCTCGTGCGCCAGATCATGGAGCGCCAGGGCCTGCAGGTGGTGCACACCGAGACCGCCGAGCAGGCCCTGGCCCTGCTCGAGCAGACCCGCGCGGGCGGCCCCAAGGAGGCCGAGGGCTTCGACGTCGTCGTCACGGACTTCTACCTCCAGGGGCGCATGACCGGCGGCGACCTGCTGCACGCCATCCGCGCCCGGCTCCACTACTCGCAGCAGGAGATGCCGGTGCTGGTCATCACCGCCAACGACAGCGAGGAGCGCCAGGCCGAGGTCTTCCACGCGGGCGCCAACGACTTCGTCACCAAGCCCATCGTGGAGGAGGTGCTGATGGCGCGCATCCGCTCGCTGCTGCTCATCAAGCAGCAGTTCAACGCCCTCAAGCGCCAGGCGGAGGAGATGCGCCGGCTGGCCACCACCGACAGCCTCACGGGGGTGCGCTCGCGCCGCTACCTGCTCGACCACGGCGAGGCGCTGGTGGCCGAGCGCGACAACCACCCGCTCTCGGCCATGCTCCTCGACATCGACCACTTCAAGCGGATCAACGACTCCCTCGGCCACCTGACGGGCGACCACGTGCTCGCCGCCCTCGGCCAGCTCCTGAACGAGCTGTTCGAGGAGACGGGCTCGCTGGTGGTGCGCTTCGGCGGCGAGGAGTTCGCCGTCATCATGCCGCGCTGCGGCGTGCGCGAGGCCAACGCCCGTGCCGAGGTGCTGCGGCGCAAGGTCGAGCAGCTCCGCCCGGTCAACATCCCCGTGACGGTCTCGATCGGCCTGGCCTCGACCATGGACCACCCCGACATCTCCCTCACCCGGCTCCTGGCCCTGGCCGACAAGGCCCTCTACGAGGCCAAGCGCCGGGGGCGGAACCGCATCTGCGTCTGCTCCGCCGCCGGACCCGAGTACGCCGCCCTGCCCCGCGAGGCGGGGAGCCAGGCCTGAGCCGCGGCGGCGGGCCGCCCGGCCGCCCCGGGAACTTCCACGCGGGTTAGCACTCTCAATATGCGAGTGCTAAACTTGGGGGTGCGTGCCGCCGGCGCCGCCCCGGCCCGTCCGGAACCCTGACCGGGCGCAATGCCCCGGCGGCGCGGGACGTCCATCCTGTGCTCCACAGGCAGGGATGCGGCGCACCCCCGGCGGGAGGCCGGCAACCGGCAACCCTTCCATCGACACACCTGAAAGGGGGACAAGGAGATGACGAACGCACTGGTGCACAAGACGCCCGAGCTCTCGCTCCCTTCGCCGGTCGGCGACCTCGACGCCTACATCCAGGCCGTCAACCGCCTGCCCATGCTGAGCGCCGAGGAGGAGCGCCGGCTCGCCTGCCGCTGGCGCGAGCACCAGGACGTCGAGGCGGCGCGCCAGCTCGTGCTCTCGCACCTGCGCTTCGTCGTCCACGTGGCCCGCGGCTACACCGGCTACGGCCTGCCGCTGGCCGACCTCATCCAGGAGGGCAACATCGGCCTGATGAAGGCCGTCAAGCGCTTCGACCCGGCGATGGGGGTGCGGCTCGTCTCCTTCGCGGTCCACTGGATCCGGGCCGAGATCCACGAGTTCATCCTGCGCAACTGGCGCATCGTCAAGGTGGCCACCACCAAGGCGCAGCGCAAGCTGTTCTTCAACCTGCGCAGCGCCAAGAAGCGCCTCGGCTGGATGAGCCGGGCCGAGGTCGACGCGGTGGCCGAGGCGCTCGAGGTCAGCCCCGAGACCGTGCTCGAGATGGAGGGCCGGCTCGCGGGCCAGGACGTGCCCTTCGACCCGCAGGCCGACGACGAGGACGAGAGCCCCTACAGCGCCCCCGCCGGGTATCTGCCGGACACCCGCTACGACCCGGCGGGCGCCGTCGAGGCCTCGGACTGGGAGCGCTGGAACCGCGAGCGCCTCGCCGCGGCGCTCGAGACCCTGGACGCGCGCAGCCGCGACATCGTCGAGCGCCGCTGGCTCAGCGAGCCCAAGGCCACGCTGCAGGAGCTCGCCGACCGCTACGGCGTCTCCGCCGAGCGTATCCGCCAGATCGAGAAGAACGCCCTGCGCAGGCTCCAGAAGGCGATGGCGGCGGCCGCCTGAGCCGCCGCCCCGTGCCGCGCGGCGGCCGTCCCACCCGCACCTGCCGCCTCCGGCACGCAGCCGGTGGGGCATGGGCTTGCGCGGCGCACGATGTATGGCGTATGGTAGGTGGCGCCTCTTAGGGGACCATCGGAGGCGCGGCGTGGAGAAGACCACCATCTACCTGCCCCGGGAGCTGGAGCAGCGCCTCGCCCAGGCGGCCCGGCGGGCCGGCCGCAGCCGCGCCTCGCTCATCCGCGAGGCGCTCGAGCGGTATCTGACGGAGGAGGCGGCGGCCGTGCGGCCCGCCTCGCTCGGCGCCGGGAGCGACGAGGCGCTCTGCGGGCGCGAGGCCGAGGGCTGGCTGCGGGCGCGCTGGTCCGAGCGGCACGGCGGGTGCTGACCCTCGACACCTCCGCCCTGTACGCCCTGGTCAACCGCCGCGACCCGGATCACGAGGCGGTGCGGGAGGCGCTCCTGGCCGACGGCGGCCCCTGGCTGGTGCCCGCGGCCATCCTCGGCGAGATCGCCTACCTGATCGAGGCGCGGCTGGGCGGGCGGGTCCTAGACCTGTTCCTGAAGGACCTCGAGGAAGGGGTGTTCGCGCTCGACTGCGGCCGCGAGCGCATCGGCCGCGCACGGGCCCTCGCCGCGCGCTACGCGGACCTGCCGCTCGGCCTCGCGGACGCGGCGGTGGCCGCCTGCGCCGCGGAGAACGGCGGGCGCGTGCTGACGCTCGACCGCCGCGGCTTCGAGGTCCTGGCGGGGGAGCTCCCGCTCAGCCTCCTGCCCTGACCCGCGCTCAGCCGAGCACGACCGACAGGAAGCTCAGCCAGGCGAGCGCCACCAGCGCGAGGATGATGGCCATCGGGAAGTTCTGGAACGTGAACATCGGCTAGCCCTCCTTCTTCTCCACGGATTCCGGACTGTCCGGCCCCTCGCCGCGGGCGGGGCGGTCCGCCCCGCGGCGGTGCGGCACGCGCGGGTCGTCGTCGTCGAGGATCACGCGCCAGGCCGGCCCCTCGAGGTCCTCGAACTGGCCCGAGCGCACGGCCCAGACGAAGGCCCACACCGCCGCGGCCAGCAGCACGAAGCCGAGCGGGATGAGCAGGAACAGGATCTCCATCGCGCCTCAGGCCTCCGCCGCCGCGGCGCCCGCGCGCGCGGGGCCGCGCGCGCCGGGTCCGCGGGGCGCGCCCCGCCCCAGGCGCAGCGCGTTGAGCACCACCACGAGCGAGCTCGCCGACATGCCGATGGCCGCCATCCAGGGCGCGACCCAGCCGGCGGCCGCCGCCGGCAGCGCCAGCACATTGTAGCCCGCGGCCCAGGCGAGGTTCTGGCGGATGACGGCCAGCGTGCGGCGGGCGAGCCGCACGCCCTCGGCGAGCGCCATGAGCCGGCCGCTGAGCAGCACGAGGTCGGCGCTCGCCTGCGCGAGCTGGGTCCCGCTCGCCATCGCGACCGAGACCTGGGCCCCGGCGAGGACGGCCGCGTCGTTGACGCCGTCGCCGACCATGGCGACCACGGCGCCGCGGCGCTGGAGCGCGCGGATGCGCTCGAGCTTGCCCTCGGGCGTGAGCCCTCCCTCGCCCTCGACGCCGAGGCGGCGGGCGACCTCCTCCACCGCCTCCGGGCGGTCGCCGCTCAGGATGCGAAGCTCGAGCCCCAGCGCGCGCAGGGCCGCCAGCGC
Source organism: Gammaproteobacteria bacterium (assembly GCA_015487895.1). Lineage (GTDB taxonomy): Bacteria > Pseudomonadota > Gammaproteobacteria > S144-34 > S144-34 > S144-34. The sequence goes on from WFOW01000221.1 coordinate 8,486, forward strand.
CTCGGCGGCGTCGGGGCGCAGCTCGTCGCCGAGCTCGAGCACGGCGAGGGGCCCATCGCCGTCGGCGAGCACCACCGCGGTGGCCGTCCCGGCCACCACGCCCGCCGTGCCCGTCCAAGCCTCGGTGCCGAGGCGCAGCCTCCGGTCCCCGACCTCGCCCTCCACGCCGTGGCCGGGACGGGCGCGCAGGGCGCGGGCCTCGGGCACGGCCAGGCCGCGTGCGCGCGCCGCCGCGCGCACGGCCTCGGCGATGGGATGCTCGGAGCCCGCCTCAAGGGCGGCGGCGAGCGCGAGCGCGTCGTCGGCGTCCACGCCGGGGCGCAGCGGCCGCACGCGCTCGACGCGCAGCCGCCCCGTGGTCAGGGTGCCGGTCTTGTCGAGCACCAGGTGCGTGGCGCGCGCGAGCGTCTCCAGCGCATGGCCGCGCGTGGTCACGAGCCCGAGCCGCATGAGGGCGCCGGTGGCGGCGGTGACCGCGGCGGGCGTGGCGAGCGAGAGCGCGCAGGGGCAGGTCACCACCAGCACGGCGAGCGTGATCTCGAAGGCGCGCGCGGGATCGTGCGTCCACCACCACCAGGCCACGGCCGCGGCGGCCGTGAGCACGGCGCCCACGAACCAGGCCGCGGCACGGTCGGCGAGCCGGGCCACCGCGGGCTTCTCGGCCTGGGCGCGGTCGAGCAGGCGCCGGATGGAGGCGAGCACGGTCTCCTCGCCGACGCGCTCGATGCGCACCACCAGGGGGCTGTCCGTGTTGAGGGCGCCGCCGATGACGCGCGCCCCGGGCGCCACGGGGCGCGGCATGCGCTCGCCCGTGAGCAGCGACTCGTCCACGGCGCTCTCGCCCTCCTCCACGACGCCGTCGGCGGGCACGGTCTCGCCGGGGCGCACCCGCACCCGCTCGCCCGGGGCGAGCTCGGCCACCGCCACCGTCTCCTCGGCCCCGCCGGGGCCGAGGCGCGTGGCCGTCGCCGGCAGCAGGCGCGCGAGCGCGTCCATGGCGCGGCCGGCGCGGTGGCGCGCGGCCATCTCCAGGTAGCGGCCCGTGAGCAGGAAGAAGACGAACATGGTGACCGAGTCGAAGTAGATCTCGCCCGCGCCGCGCACCGTGTGCCAGGCGCTCGCGGCGAAGGCGGCGCCGATGGCGAGCGCCACCGGCACGTCCATCCCGAGGCGGCGCCGGCGCAGGTCGCGCAGCGCCGCGGCGAAGAAGCCCGATCCGCTGTAGAGCACGACGGGCGCGGCGAGCGCGAGGCTCGCCCAGCGCAGCAGCGCGCGGATGTCGGGGGCCATGCCCTGGGCCTCGCCGGCGTACAGGGCCACGGCCAGCATCATCACCTGCATGGTGCCGAGGCCCGCCACGGCCAGGCGCCTGAGCGCCGCGGCCCGCTCGCGCCGCGCCACCGCCTCCTGGCGGCCCGGGTCGTAGGGGTGGGCCACGTAGCCGATGGCGGCGATGGCCTTGAGGATCTCGCTGAGGCGCGTGCGCGAGCCGTCCCAGCGCACGCGCGCGCGGTGGGTCGCGTAGTTGACCTGGAAGGAGAGCACGCCCGGCAGGCGCGCCACGTGGCGCTCGGTGAGCCACACGCAGGCCGCGCAGGCGATGCCCTCGAGGATCAGCGCCGCCTCGCGCACCGTGCCCTCGCCCGCGGCGCGCACGAACTGCCGCTGGAGCTCCGGGCGGTCGTAGAGCTCGAGCTCGCGCAGCGCCTCCGGCACGAGCTCGCGCGGGCGGCCCGGACGCTCCTCGCGGTAGCGGTAGAAGTCCGTCAGCCCCGCCTCGACGATGGCCTCGGCCACCGCCTTGCAGCCGTGGCAGCACATGGGGCGGGGCTCGCCCTCGATCTCGACGGAGAGCTCCAGCCCCTCCGGCACCGGCTCGCCGCAATGGAAGCAGCGGGCGCCCTCGTCCGGCCCGGCGGAGGGCGCCGCCTCCTGTGCCTTCGCCCTCACCTCACCCAATGGCCCGCGGCCCGCCGCTCACCGCCCGCCTCCCGTCCCGCGCCTCCCGTCACCGTCGAGCACCCAGGTCTCGCCGCGCAGCTCGAAGCGCTCGCCGCCGCGGCGCACGATCACCGTCACCTCCCAGCGCCCGGGCGCGGCGAGGGCCACCCGGCCATGGTAGCGGCCGCCCCCGGCGGCGGCGAGCGCCAGCGCGCGGCCGAGCCCTTCCGCGCCGGGGCGCACGAAGCGCGCCTCGACGCGGGCGCCGTCGAGGGGGCCGCCGTCGCGCTCGCGCGCCTCCACCACGAACACGGCCGGCTCGCCCGCGCGCGGCGCGCCCGCCCAGCCGCCCTCCACGCGCCAGCCGAGGGCGCGCTGGCGCGCCAGCGCCTCGAGGCGCGCGCGGTGGGCGAGCGGGCGGCGCGCCGAGCCCTTGGTGACGGCGCCGGGAAAGCCCGTGGCCGCGACCTGCCCGCCCCCGCGCGGGGCGGGGAGCAGCCGCTGGGCGAGCCCGGCCGGAAGCCCGCGCTCCGCCACCAGCACGAAGACCACGTTGGCGGCCACCACCACGGCGAGGAAGGCGACGATGGCGGCCGGCACCGGATGCAGGCGCCGGCCGCCGCGCCGCGCCGCGCGCGCCTTGCCGAGGAGCGCGGCGGCGTAGCCCGTGAGCCCGTAGGCCGCGACGTGCAGCGCCGCCTCGTCGAGGCCCGGGGCGGGCGCGGAGCCGGCGAGCACCGCCGCCGCATAGCCCGCGAGCGCGAGCGCCACCGCCGCAGCCGCCGCCGCGGGCGGAGCCAGGCCCGCGAGGCGGCGGCCGGCGTGGTAGGCCACCATGACCACGAGCGCCCCACCCGCGGCGGTCAGCACCAGGCCCATCTCAGCCCCCTCCCGCCGCCTGCGGCACGAAGAAGGGCGCCTCGCGCTCCACGGGCGCGACGCGCCCCCGGAGCTCCTCGACGCGGAAGCGGACGCGGCGCGCGGCGCCCTCGGGACGCTGGCGCACGCGGGCCAGCACCCGCACCATGCGCTCCGGGGCGAGGCGCACCGTGCGGATGCGGCCGAGGTCGAGCTCGGCGCCGGCGGGCGCCGCGAGGCGCACCGCGAGCTCCAGGGCGCGCTCGGTCTTGTTGACGAGCTTCAGCTCGTAGCCGTTCTGGATGCGCCCGTCCGAGAGGGTCACGTAGAGCGGCTGGCGCTGCTGGATCACGGTCGCCTCGAGCGGGGCGCGCGCGGCCACGCTCCAGGCGAGCAGCGCCACCGACAGCAGGAAGGCGGCCCCGTAGCCCAGCACCTTGGGACGCAGGATGCGCGTCGGACGGCCCGCCAGGGCGTTCTCGGAGGTGTAGCGGATGAGCCCGCGCGGCCAGCCGAGGCGGTCCATGACCGTGTCGCAGGCGTCGATGCACAGCGCGCAGGTGATGCACTGGTACTGCAGGCCGTCGCGGATGTCGATGCCCGTCGGGCACACCTGCACGCAGTAGCCGCAGTCGACGCAGTCGCCGTGGCCGGCGGCGTGGCGCTCGGCGCGCGTGCGCAGCCCCCGCACCGGCCGGTGGCGGCCCTTCCCGCCCTCGCCGCGGGCGCGGTCGTAGGCGACGATCAGGGTGTCGCGGTCGAACATCACCCCCTGGAAGCGCGCGTAGGGGCACATGTAGGTGCAGACCTGCTCGCGCGCGATGCCGGCCATCACGTAGGTGGTGGCCGTGAGGAAGGCCGCCGTGGCGTAGGCCGGGAAGGGCGCGGCGCCCGCGAAGAAGGCGCGCGCGAGCTGCGGGGCGTCGGCCCAGTAGAGGGTGAAGGTGAGCCCCGTGGCGAAGGCCACCGCGAGCCACAGCAGGTGCGTGAGCCCCTTCTTGCGGATCTTCTCCGCGTTCCACGGCTGCGCCTCGAGCCGCAGGCGCGCCGCGCGCTCGCCCTGCACCAGCCGCTCGACGAGCTGGTAGACGTCGGTCCACAGCGTCTGGAAGCAGAAGTAGCCGCAGAAGACGCGGCCCGCGAGCGAGGTGACGAAGAACAGCAGCAGCGCCGCGGCGACCAGCACGCCCGCGAGCCAGAAGATGTCGTCGGGGTGGACGACGAGGCCGAAGACGTAGAAGCGCCGCGCCGGCAGGTCGAAGAGCACCGCCTGGTCCGGGCCGGCGGGCCGCTCCCAGCGCAGCCAGGGCAGCAGGAAGTAGACGCCGTAGGCGAGGGCGAGGACCGCGTACTTCAGCCGCCGGAAGCGCCCGCGCACCGAGCGCGGGTGGATGGGGATGCGCTTCGCGTAGAGCGCGCCCTCGCCGCCGGTGCTCATCTCATGCGCGCGGTCCCGCGGCCGCCCTCCGTGCCGTGCAGCGAAGCGCCGTGCGCCGAGGCCCGGGGCGGAGGGTCCGAGGCCCCGGCAAAAAAGGCCGCCCCGCCTGAGGGCGCGCGCCGATTCGCCGCACCTGGCTGCGCCCCGCGCTCACGGCGCCGCGCTCACCGGCCTCCGCCCAGCTCGTGGACGTAGACCGTCAGGAGCTTGATCTGCACGGGGTCGAGGCGGTCCTTCCACGCCGGCATGGTGCGGCGGATGCCGTCGCGCACCACGCGCTTGACCTCCTCCTTCTTGCCCGCGAGCGTCGGCCGGCCGGGGACGTCGGCCACGGTCCAGATGCGGTCGGTGAGGTCGGCCGCCCCCTGCGACTTCAGGCCCGTGCCCTCCCTGGTGTGGCAGTAGTGGCAGCCGCCGGTCTCGCCGCGGAAGATGCGCGCCCCGCGCGCGGCCGCCTCGGGGTCGACCTCGTGGCCCGAGAGGCTCAGCACGAAGGCGGCGACGTCGTCGAGCTGGCGCTCGCTCAGCGCCTCGCCGAAGGCGGGCATGAAGCCCTGGCGCCCCTCGCGGATGGAGGTCTCGATGTCCTCGACGGTGCCGCCCCACAGCCAGGCGTCGTCGGCGAGGTTCGGGAACAGGCCGATGCGGCCCTTGCCGTCGCTGCCGTGGCAGGGCGCGCAGTTGTCGCCGTAGACCCCCTTGGCCATGGACCAGGCGAAGCCCTTCATGTCGGGGTCGGCGAGGATCTCGTCGTAGCCCGCCGCCGCGACCTTCTCCAGGTACTGGCGCTGGCGGCGCGCGGCGGGGCTGTCCTGGAGCTCGAGCATCAGCCGCGCGCGCGTGTTCCAGTGCGTGGTGACGGTCTCGCCCCCGGCCTGGAAGGTCACCCGGTTGAGCACGCCCTTCGTATAGTCGCGCCCCACCGGCCAGGCGGGATACAGGAACCAGTAGACCACGGCGAAGACCACGGTGCCGTAGAAGGCCCACAGCCACCAGCGCGGCAGCGGGTTGTTGAACTCCTGCAGGTCGCCGTCCCAGGCGTGGCCCGTGGTCTGGACGGCGGCCCCGCGGCCCTTGTCAGCGCCCCTGTCGCTCATCGCTTCGCACCCCGTCGTCGCGCGGCTCGTCGTCCTCGAGCGGGATCCACTTGTAGGACTCGAGCCGCTGCTTGCGCGCCTTGCCGGTGTAGACGTAGATCACCACACCCATGAAGCCGAAGAAGAACAGCAGCAGCGCCACCGTCCCCGCGTTGCGGGGCTGGACGATCCACTGCCAGAAGGCCTCCATCGCCGGATCAGCGGAACTGCACGAAGTAGGCCTCGCCGTACTTCTTGAAGTCCACCATGGTGCCGAGGGCCTGGAGATAGGCGACGATGGCGTCCATCTCCGTCAGCCGGCGGCGGTCGCCGTCGTAGTTGCCGGCCTCGGCCTGGGCGAGCAGCGCCTCCTCGGCGCGGCGGATGTCGAGCCGGTCGGCCACGGCCTTGCCCCAGCGCTCGACGTTGCGCCGGTACTCGGCCTCGGTGAGCGAGTAGGGCACGCCCGCCTTGCGCAGCGCCGCCATGCGCCGGGCGATGTCGCCGTAGTCGAGCTCGCGCTCCATCAGCCAGGGATAGGCCGGCATGATGGACTCCGGCACCACCGAGCGCGGGTCGATCAGGTGCTGGACGTGCCAGGCGTTGGAGTACTTGCCGCCCACGCGCGCAAGATCCGGCCCCGTGCGCTTCGAGCCCCACAGGAAGGGGTGGTCGTACCGCGACTCGGCCGCGAGCGAGTAGTGCCCGTAGCGCAGCCACTCGTCGCGCAGCGGGCGCACCATCTGCGAGTGGCAGTAGAAGCAGCCCTCGCGCTGGTAGATGTCGCGCCCGCGCAGCTCCAGCGGCGTGTAGGGGCGCACCTCGGGCACCGCCTCCACGGTGGAGGGGATCTTGAACAGGGGCACGATCTCCACCAGGCCGCCCACGCTGATGACGACCAGGGTGAGGGCGATCAGCAGCCCCGCGTTGATCTCGATCTGCTCGTGCCGGAACATCGCAGCCCCCTCAGCCGCGCGCGGCCAGCTTGGCGGCGAGCTTGGCCTCGAGGGCGGCCGCCTCGCGCCGCGCCGCCGCCACCGTCATGGCGAAGTTGTAGACCATCACCAGCACGCCGGCGAGGAAGAAGGCCCCGCCGATGGCGCGCACCACGTAGGGCCAGTGCAGGAAGCGCACGGTCTCGATGAAGGAGTAGGCGAGGTTGCCGTACTCGTCGAAGCCGCGCAGCATCAGGCCCTGGCCGATGCCCGCCACCCACATGGCCGTGATGTAGAGCACGATGCCGATGGTGGCGAGCCAGAAGTGCACGTAGACCAGGCGCGTGCTGTGGAGCCGGGTGTCCCACAGGCGCGGCACCAGGTGATAGAAGGAGCCGAAGGTGATCATGGCCACCCAGCCGAGCGCGCCCGAATGCACGTGGCCGATGGTCCAGTCGGTGTAGTGCGAGAGGGCGTTGACGCTCTTGAGCGACATCATCGGCCCCTCGAAGGTGGACATGCCGTAGAAGGACAGCCCCGTGATCAGGAACAGCATCACGGGATCGGTGCGCAGCTTCTCCCAGGCGCCCGACAGCGTCATGATGCCGTTGATCATGCCGCCCCAGGAGGGCAGCAGCAGCATCACCGAGAAGGTCGCCGCCAGCGTCGAGGTCCAGTCGGGCAGCGCCGTCCAGTGCAGGTGGTGGCCGCCCGCCCACATGTAGAGGAAGATCAGCGCCCAGAAGTGGATGATGGAGAGCCGGTAGGAGTAGACCGGCCGCCCCGCCTGCTTGGGCACGAAGTAGTACATCATGCCGAGGAAGGCGGCGGTGAGGAAGAAGCCCACCGCGTTGTGGCCGTACCACCACTGCGTCATGGCGTCCTGCACGCCCGAGAACAGCGAGTAGGACTTGGTGAGGCTCACCGGGATGGCGAGGTTGTTGAAGACGTGCAGGATGGCGGTGGCGAGGATGAAGCCGACGTAGAACCAGTTGGCGACGTAGATGTGCGGCTGGGAGCGCCGCCTGAGGGTGGCCACGTAGAGATAGAGGTAGGCCACCCAGACCACGGTGATGAGGATGTCGATGGGCCACTCGAACTCGGCGTACTCGCGCGACTGCGTGATGCCGAGCATGTAGCTGAGGGCCCCGAGGCCGACGGCGGCGTTCCAGCCCCAGAAGGTGAAGCTGGCGAGCGTGTCGCTGGCGAGCCGCGCCTGGCAGGTGCGCTGCACGACGTAGTAGCTGGTGGCGAACAGCGCCGAGCCGCCGAAGCCGAAGATGACGAGCGTGGTGTGCACCGGGCGCAGGCGCCCGAAGGTGAGCTCCGGGATCTCCAGGTTCAGCCACGGGAAGGAAAGCTCCAGGGCCGCGTAGAGCCCGGCGAGCATCCCCAGCACGCCCCATACGAGGGCGGCGATGGTGAACCGGCGGACGATCTCGTAGTTGTAGGGCTGGGCCGCGCTGGCCACGGTGGTCTGGACCATGTGTCCCCTCGCCTCCTGTGGTCTCCCCAGTTCCCCCGCAGGCGGTGCGCCGAAAAGGGGGCTGCATTTTAGGAGGTACTGATATTCTTGATCAAGGGCAGTTTCGGCCGTCCGTCGGCCCGGCCGGGGCGGCGCCCTCGCGGCGGACCCGGGGCAGCGGTGCGCTCAGCGGGCGAAAAGCGCAAGGATCGCGGGAAGATAGTGGTCGAGCAGGAGGAAGGCGAAGAGCGCCGTCAGGTAGAAGATCGAGTAGCCGAAGGTGCGCAGCGCCACCTGGTCGTCCCCCGTGCGGTGCAGGGTGAAGGCATGCCACAGGAAGCCCGCGCCGAGCGCGACCGCCCCCCCGAGGTAGAAGGCGCCGCTCATGCGGGTGACGAAGGGCAGCAGGCTCACCGCGAAGAGCAGCACCGTGTAGAGCAGCACGTGCAGGCGCGTGAGCGCCACCCCGTGCGTGACGGGGAGCATGGGGATGCCGGCGCGCGCGTACTCCTCGCGCCGGTAGATGGCCAGCGCCCAGAAGTGCGGCGGCGTCCACGTGAAGATGATGAGGAAGAGCAGCAGGGCGTCGGGCGAGACCTCGCCGGTGACGGCGCTCCAGCCGAGCACGGGCGGCGCGGCGCCCGCCGCGCCGCCGATGACGATGTTCTGGGGCGTGGCGCGCTTGAGGAAGAGCGTGTAGACGACCGCGTAGCCGACCAGGCTGGCGAAGGTGAGCGCGGCCGTGAGGGCGTTGACGAAGGCCGCGAGGATGGCCATCGAGAGCGCCACGAGCACGGCGGCGAAGGCGACCGCCTCGCGCGGGGCGAGCTCGCCGCGCGGCAGGGGGCGGTCGCGGGTGCGCCCCATGGCGGCGTCGGCGCGCCGGTCGAGGACGTGGTTGATGGCGGCGGCGCCCGCCGCCGCGAGCGCGATGCCCAGGGTGCCGAGGACGAGCGGCTGCCAGGGCGGCAGGCCCGGCACGGCGAGCAGCATGCCGACCAGGGCCGTGAAGACGATCAGGGCGACCACGCGCGGCTTGGTCAGGGCGAGGTAGGCGCGCCAGCGCGCGCCCTGCGCCCGGACCTCGCTGCCGCCGGCCGCCACGCTCCGCGCCATGGCTCAGCCGATGCGCGAGGCCCGCAGCAGCCGCTGCAGGTCCTTGAGGATGCCGTCGGGCTCGGCGCCCGGCTCGTACACCAGGATCAGCATGCCGCGCGGGTCCACCACGTAGAGCCTGCCCGCCCGCCGCGGGTCGCGCCCGTCGAGCCGGAAGCGCTCCAGCAGCGGGGCGATCGCCTCCGGCGGCCCGCCCGCGACCACCAGCCCCGGGTGGTGCGGCAGGATCGCGCGCAGGCTCGCCGCGGGGCGCTCCCCGTCCATGATATAGAGCCGCCGGACACGGCGCATGTCGGTGCCGAGGGCGAGGCGCACCTGGCGCACCTTGTAGAGGCTCTCGCCGCAGAGCCCGTCGCATTCCGTGCCGCCCACGTAGACGACCCACCAGCGCCCGCGGAGCTCGGCGGCGGTGAGCGGCGCTCCGTCCGGGGTGCGCAGCGCGAGCTCGCCGAGGGGCCGCGGCGGCTGCACCAGCGTGCCGTGGGCGGCGCGCCCGGCGAGCCCCCAGCGGTCCGCGGACAGGTAGAGCACCCAGGCGGCGATCACGGGCGCGACGAAGGTGACGATGAGCAGCGCCACCGTGAGGCTGGGCCGGCCCTCGCGGCGGGCCGGCGCGCTCACGGCCCGGCCTCCCGCCGCCGGCGGACGGCGAGCCAGATGGCGAGGACGGCGGCGGCGAGGGCGAACCACTGCACGGCATAGGCGCGGTGGCGCTCGGGGCCGAGCTCGACGATGCGCCACTCGCGCACGAAGCCGCCGGGCGCCCCGCGGTCGAGATAGACGACGCAGCCGTAGACCTCGCGGCCCAGGGCGCGGGCGGCGATGCCGGCGTCAAGGTAGGGCACCACCAGGGGCCAGCGCAGCGGCCCTTCCAGCGCCTCGCCGAGGCGCAGGCCGACGGCGGCGGGGCGGTTCAGCATGCCCGTGACC
>WFOW01000222.1 GCA_015487895.1 Gammaproteobacteria bacterium
GCCGGAGACCGCGCGCGAGGCGGTGCCGGCGCTGCTCGCCCGCGGCGGCGGGCTCGGCGAGATCGGCCAGATCTGCCGCCTGGAGGGCGGCCGGCGCCTGGTCGCGGTGCTCGAGGGCGGACGCCTCGCCGCGCTCGAGGCGCTCGGGGAGGTGGCGGAGGCGAACGCGGAGGATGCGGACATGGATCCCGAGAGCATGCACGTGGAGGCGGAGGCCGAGGACGACATCCAGCTCGTCGTCTTCCGGCTCGACGGCGAGGAGTACGGGCTGCCCGTGGAGGTCGTGCGGGAGATCACGCGCGTGCCCGAGCGCCTCAGCCGGGTGCCGCGCACGCCGGAGTGGGTCGAGGGCCTGGTCAACCTGCGCGGCAGCGCGCTGCCCGTGCTCGACATGCGCGCGCGCTTCGGGCTGCCGCGCGCGGCGCGCAGCGAGCGCCAGCGCATCCTGGTGCTCGACCTCGACGGCGCGCGCACCGGCTTCGTGACCGACAGCGTGACGGAGGTGCTCTCGGTGCCGCGCGCCCTCGTGGAGGCCGCCCCGCGGCTCGAGGAGGCGCAGGCGCGGCTGAAGGGGCGCGTGGTCAACCTCGCCGAGGGCGGCCGCATGATCGTGGTCCTCGACCCCTCGGCGCTGGTGGACGAGGGCGAGCGCGAGGCGCTCGCCGAGAGCGCGCGCAGCGCGGCCTGAAGCCTTCGCGCGGGCGGGCGCGGCCGCCCGGGGCAGAGAGCGGAAGGAAAGAGGGAGAAGCGGGGATGACGATCAAGGTCCTGGTGGTGGACGACTCGGCCCTGATGCGCAAGTACCTGCGCGAGATCCTCACGGCCGAGCCCGGCTTCGAGGTCGAGACCGCGCGCGACGGCGAGGACGCGCTCGAGCGCATCCGCGAGCTCGACCCGGACGTCGTGACGCTCGACATCAACATGCCGCGCATGGACGGCCTGACCTGCCTCGCGCACATCATGTCCGAGTCGCCGCGGCCGGTGGTCATGGTCTCCTCGCTCACCGAGCAGGGCGCGCTCGCCACCTTCGAGGCGCTGGAGCTGGGCGCGGTGGACTACGTGGCCAAGCCCGGCGGCACGGTCTCGCTCAACCTGCGCGAGGTGGCCGACGAGATCCGGGCCAAGGTGCGCGCGGCGGCGGGCGCGCGCGCCCGCCGCCGCACGGGCGGCCCCGCGGCGCAGGCCGCCCCCGCACGGCCCGCGCGCCGCGAAGGGGCGCGGCCCGCGGTCCGGCGCCCGCCCGGCCGCGGGGGCGAGACGGGGCTGGTGCTCGTCGGCGTCTCCACCGGCGGGCCAAGCACGCTCGAGGTCATCCTCACGGCCCTGCCCGAGGGCTTCCCCTGGCCGGTGCTGGTCGCCCAGCACATGCCGGCGCGCTTCACGCGCGTCTTCGCCGAGCGGCTCGACCGGCGCTGCGCCCTCGCCGTGCGCGAGGTGCAGCGCGCCATGCCGCTGGAGCCGGGCCAGATCGCGATCGCCCAGGGCGACGCCGACGTGCTGGTCCAGCGGCGCCTCGGACGGGTGACCGCGGTGACCGCCGACCCGGACGAGTCGCTGCTGTGGCACCCCAGCGTCGAGCGCATGGTGCGCAGCGCGCTCGAGGCCTGCCCGCCCGAGCGCCTGGTGGGCGTGCAGCTCACGGGCATGGGGCACGACGGGGCCGAGGCGATGGCCGAGCTCCACCGCCGCGGCGGCCGCACCATCGCCGAGTCCGAGGAGAGCGCGGTGGTCTTCGGCATGCCGCGCGAGCTGATCGAGCGCGGCGGCGCGGACGTGGTCCTGCCGCGCGAGCGCATCGCCGCACAGCTCTGCGAGTGGCTGATGGGCGCGCCGGAGGCGGCGCAGGCGACGGGAGGCTGAGCGATGGGCCTGGTGAAGAGGCAGGAGAGCGGTCAGGGGGCGCCGGAGCGCGAGCGGCGGCGGCACGGGCGCGCGCCCGAGGATCTGGTGCGCCAGCTCGCCGACCCGGATCCGGCGGTGCGGCGCTGGGCCGCGCGCGACCTCGCCGCCCATCCCGGGGCGGCGGACGCGCTGGCCGACGCGCTGGAAGGCGAGCGCGACCCCGCCGTGCGGCAGGCGCTGCTGGACGCGCTCGCGGCGATCGGCGGCGAGGCCGTGGCCGAGCGGCTGATCCCGCTGCTGCGCTCCGAGGACGCAGGGCTGCGCAACGGCGTCATCGAGGTGCTGCAGGGGATGCCGGAGGCGGTCGCCCCGCGCATGGCGCGCCTCCTCGAGGACGAGGACCCGGACGTGCGCATCTTCGCCGTGGACATCTGCCGCAGCCTCCCGCACCCGGACACGCCCCGCTGGCTGGCCGGGCTCCTCGGGCGCGAGCGCCACGTCAACGTGGTCGGCACGGCGATCGACGTGCTGGCCGAGATCGGCGGGCCCGAGGAGCTGCCCGCGCTGCGCGCCGTGGCCGAGCGCTTCGCCGACGAGCCCTTCGTCGCCTTCTCGGCGAAGGTCGCCATCCGCCGCATCGAGGAAGGCCGGGCATGAGCGCAGGCGCGACGGAGACGCGGGCATGCGCGCAGCCGGCGATCAGCGACGCCGACTTCGAGCGCTTCCGGGACTTCTTCTACCGGAAGACCGGCATCTACTTCGAGGACAGCAAGCGCTACTTCGTGGACAAGCGCCTGCTCGAGCGCATGCGCGCCACCGGCCACGACAGCTTCCGCAGCTACTTCACCTTCATGCGCTTCCAGGCATCGGGCGAGGAGCTGCAGCGGCTCATCGACCTGATGACCGTCAACGAGACCTACTTCTTCCGCGAGGACTACCAGTTCCGCTGCCTGGTGGGGCCGGTGCTGGACGAGGTGCTCGAGCGCAAGCGCCCGGGCGACCCCGTGCGCATCTGGTCCATCCCGTGCTCGACGGGCGAGGAGCCCTATTCCATCGCCATCTGGCTGCTCGAGCACTGGCCGCCCATCGAGCGGGTGGACGTGGAGATCCTCGCCTCGGACATCGACACCCAGGCGCTCGCGCGCGCGCGCGAGGGCGTCTACGGCAGGCGCTCGGTCCAGCGCCTGCCGAAGGCGCTGCTCACCAAGTACTTCGAGCCGCTGCCCGACGGGCGCTGGCGCATCGTGCGCGAGCTGCGCGAGGCGGTGGACTTCCGGCGCGTGAACCTCTCCGACCCGGCCGACACGCGCCCCTACCGCCGCATCGACGTCATCTTCTGCCGCAACCTGCTCATCTATTTCGACGACGCCTCGCGCCGCCAGGCCGCCGAGGTGTTCTACGACGCCCTCAACCCGGGCGGCTTCGTCTTCCTCGGGCACTCGGAGTCCATGAGCCGGATCTCCTCGCTCTTTCGCGTGCGGCGCTTCGAGGAGGCGGTCGCCTACCAGAAGCCGGTGTGATGCCATGGCCAGGATCATGATCGTGGACGATGCGGCGACGGTGCGGATGTACCACCGGGAGCTCGTGGAGGCCCTGGGCCACCAGGTGGTGGAGGCCGAGAACGGCATCGAGGCCCTGGAGAAGGCCCTGGGGGCCACCTGGGACCTGTTCCTGGTGGACGTCAACATGCCCAAGATGGACGGCTACCGCCTGGTGCGCGAGATGCGATCGGGCGAGGACCTGCGGGAGGTGCCGGTGGTGATGGTCAGCACCGAGGCCAAGGCCCGCGACAAGGAGCAGGCCTGGGCGGCCGGCGCCAACCATTATCTGGTCAAGCCGGTGCGGCCCGAGGCCCTGCAGGCGGTGGTCCGGGCCCTGGCAGGGGAGGCAGGGGCATGAGCGCGCTGCTTCAGCAGTTCATCACCGAGTCCCGGGAGCTGCTGGAGGCGGCCTCCAGCCGCTTCCTGGAGCTGGAGCAACGTCCGGACGACCCGGAGCTGGTCAACGAGCTGTTCAGGGCGGTCCACACCATCAAGGGCAACTCGGGCCTGTTCGAGGTGCCGGCGCTCACGCGCACCGTCCACGCCGCGGAGGACGTGCTGGTGGCCGTGCGCGAGGGGGCGCTGCGGCTCGAGCCGTCTCACGTGGACCTGCTGCTCGATGCCATGGACCAGGTCTCGGCGTGGCTGGACGAGCTCGAGCGTGACGGCCATCTCGGGGAGGACGCGGAGGCAGCCGGGGAGGCGTTGGCCACGCGCCTGCGGGCGCTGCTGGGCTCCGGGAGGGGCGGAC
>WFOW01000223.1 GCA_015487895.1 Gammaproteobacteria bacterium
CCCCGTGATCGGCATCGGCGCGGGTGCCGGCTGCGACGGGCAGGTGCTGGTGCTCTACGACCTGCTGGGCGTGACGGCCGGCCCGCGCTTCGCGCGCGACTTCCTCGCCGGGCGCGGCTCGGTGCGCGAGGCGGTCGCCGCCTACGTCGCCGCCGTGCGCGAGGGCAGCTTCCCGGGCCCCGCGGAGACGCTCGCCTGAGCATGCGCGTCGCGCGCGACATCGCGGCCCTCGAGGCGGCGCTCGCGCCCTGGCGCGCGGCCGGCGACCGCATCGCGCTCGTGCCCACCATGGGCAACCTCCACGAGGGGCACCTGAGCCTGGTGGACCGCGCGCGGAGTCTCGGGGACCGCGTGGTGGTGACGCTCTTCGTCAACCCCATGCAGTTCGGCCCGGGCGAGGACTTCGAGCGCTATCCGCGCACCTTCGAGGAGGACCGCCGGCTGCTGGAGGCGCGCGGCGCGGACCTCCTGTTCGCGCCGGAGACGGCCGAGCTCTACCCGCGCGGGCACGCATGCACCACCGCCGTGGAGGTGCCGGAGCTCTCCTCCATCCTGTGCGGCGCCTTCCGCCCGGGCCATTTCCGCGGGGTCGCCACCGTGGTGGCCAAGCTCTACAACCTGGTGCGGCCGCAGGTCGCGGTCTTCGGCGAGAAGGACTACCAGCAGCTCGTCATCCTGCGGCGCATGACCGAGGACCTGAACTTCCCGGTCGAGGTGGTGGGCGCGCCGACGGTGCGCGAGCCCGACGGCCTCGCCATGAGCTCGCGCAACCGCTACCTCACGGCCGAGGAGCGCGCCCGCGCGCCGCTGCTCTACCGCACCCTGCGCCAGGTGGTGGAGCGTGTGCGCGAAGGGGCGCGCGACCTCGCCGCGGTCGAGGCCGAAGCCATGGCCGCGCTGGCGGCGGCCGGCTTCCGGCCCGAGTACGTCAGCGTGCGCCGCGTCGACGACCTGGCACCTCCCGCGCCCGGGGACCTCAGCCTGGTCGTGCTCGCCGCCGCCCACCTCGGGTCGGCGCGGCTCATCGACAACATCCCCTTCGAGCGCCCGCCGGCAGGCGCCTGAGCGCGCCGGGGCGCCGATTGCGGGGCCCCGTGCGCCTGCGGGATAATTCCCGTCCCGGCCCCCGCGGCCCCACGGGAGAGCGCCGAGCCATGCAGCTCACCCTCCTCAAGTGCAAGCTCCACCGCGCGCGCGTGACCCGCACCGAGCTCGAGTACGAGGGCTCGTGCGCCATCGACGCGCGCCTGCTGGAGGCGGCGGGCATCCGCGAGTACGAGCAGATCCACGTCTACAACCTCGACAACGGCGAGCGCTTCACGACCTACGCCATCCGCGCCGAGGCGGGCTCGGGCGTGATCTCGCTCAACGGCGCCGCCGCGCGCAAGGCCAGCCCCGGCGACCGCGTCATCATCTGCGCCTACGCCGTCATGGACGAGGCCGAGGCGGCGCGCCACCGCCCGACGCTCGTCTACCTCGACGAGCGCAACCGCATCGTCCGCACCGGCAGCGCCATCCCCGTCCAGGTCGCCTAGGCGCGCGCCGTGCGCGGGTTGCGGCGCACGCCGCCGCGTGCACCGCAACCCGTAAACCGTAAACCGTTAGCCAGTGTTGCGCATCCCCGCCGCGATGGCGTTGATCGAGCGCAGCAGGGGATCGAGCCAGCGCGCGCGCTCGGCCTCCGGCAGGCTCGGGTCGCGGTAGCGGGCGAGCAGCGTGATCTGGATGTGGTTGAGGGGGTCGAGGTAGGGGTTGCGGCGTGCGAGCGACAGCGCCAGGAAGGGCGTCTCCTCGAGCAGGCCGGCGGCATCGGCCACGTGCAGCACCTGCGTCACGGTGCGCCGGTACTCCTCGCGCACCGCGCCGTAGACGCGCGCGGCGAGCTCGCGGTCGCGCACCAGGCGCGCGTACTCGCGCGCGATCTCCATCTCGGCCTTGAACAGCGCCATCTGCGTGTTTCCGAGCAGGGCACGGAAGAAGGGCCACTCGCGGTACATGCGCTGCAGGCGCGCCAGCCGCTCGGGGTCGTGCCCGCGCCAGCGCTCGAGCGCCGTCCCCAGCCCGTACCAGGCGGGCAGGGTGTGGCGCGCCTGCGCCCAGCCGAAGACCCACGGGATGGCGCGGATGGAGGCCTTGGAGCGGTCCTGGCGCTTGCGGTGCGTGGGGCGCGAGCCGATGTTGAGCAGCCCGATCTCGTTGACGGGGGTGGCCTCGTAGAAGTAGTCGAGGAAACCCTCGGTGCGCTCGGTGAGCTCGCGGTAGGCGTCCTCGCCGAGGGCGGCGAGCTCGTCCATGACCCCCATGTGGTCGCGGCGGTCCTCGGGCACGGGGCGGACGAGGCAGCGGCTCGCCTTCATCAGGCCCGTCACGCCCATGGTGAGCTCGTGCACCGCGGTCACGACGTTGGTGTACTTGTACGAGAGCACCTCGCCCTGCTCGGTGAACTTGATCTCGCCGTGCACCGTGCCCGGCGGCTGGGCGAGGATGGATTCGTGCGTGGGGCCGCCGCCGCGGCCGATGGTGCCGCCGCGGCCGTGGAAGAGGCGGCAGCGCACGCCGCGCGCCGCGGCGAGGGCGACCACCTTCTTCTGGGCCTCGTAGAGGCTCCAGGCCGAGGCGACGATGCCCCCGTCCTTGCACGAGTCGGAGTAGCCGAGCATGACCTCCTGCACCCCGCCCGAGGCCGCGAGCAGCTCGCGGTAGACGGGGTCGTCGAGGAGGGCGCCCAGCACCCGCTCGATGTGCGCGAGGTCCTCGATGGTCTCGAACAGCGGCGCGACCTCGATCTCGCAGCGCCAGCCGTCCTCCTCGCGCCGCACCAGCCCGGCGACGGCGGCCAGCGCCATCACCTCCATCACGTGGCTCGCCGCATGCGTCATGGAGATCACGTACTGGCCGAAGGCGCTGGGGCCGACCTCGGCGCGCATGCGCCGCATGACGCGGAAGACCTCGAGCGTCTCGCGCGCCTCCTCGGACAGCGACGCCTCGTCGGGGGCGGGCGGCGAGTGCACCGCCTCGCGCAGCAGCGCCATGCGCGCGGGCTCGTCGAGGGCGGCGTAGTCCGCGGCGATGCCCGCGTGCGCGAGGATCTCCGCCACGGCACGCGTGTGCACCGACGACTCCTGGCGCACGTCGAGGCGCACGAGCCCGAAGCCGAAGGTCTCGACCAGGCGGATCAGGTCCTTGAGCTCGCGGTCGGCGATGTTGCGGTCGCCGTGGCTGACGAGCGAGTGGTGGATCAGGCGCAGCTCGTTGAGCAGCTCGCGCTCGTCGCGGTAGCCGTGGTCGGGTCCCGCCGGCTCGGCGCCCTCGAGGCGCGCGCGCACCGCCTCGAGGTTGCGCTCGATGCGGTAGCGCATGACATAGAGCTTGCGCCGGTAGGGCTCGCGCGCGAAGCGCTGCGGGTTGTCGCGGAAGGCGTGCGCGGCGTAGGGCGCGTCCGCCTCGATGCTGGCGAGCAGCGCCGCCGTCGGCCGGCACAGGCTGAGCGAGTGCGTCAGCAGGCGCCCCAGCTCGCCGAGGCGGCGCGCGTACTCGCGCAGCACCGTCTGGTGCTGGAGCCGCACGGCGAGCACGGTGGTCTCGGGCTTGACGTTGGGGTTGCCGTCGCGGTCGCCGCCGATCCAGGAGCCGAAGCGCAGGAAGCTCGGCACCGCCACCGCCGGGACCCCGGGCTCGCGCTCGCCGTACTCGGCCGCCACCGCCTGCTCCAGGCGGCGGTATACCCGGGGCACGGCCTCGAACAGGCACTCGCGGAAGTAGAACAGCCCGTTGCGGATCTCGTCGCGCACCTGCGGGCGCTGCGCGCGCACCTCGTCGGTCTTCCACAGGATCTGGATCTGCGCCTGCAGCTCCTCGGCGACGGCCTCGCGCTCGGCGCGGCTCAGGCCCGGCTCGTCGAGACGCTGGGCGGTGTCGAAGATGCGCCGCAGGGCCTCCAGCACCGTGCGGCGCTTGGCCTCCGTGGGGTGGGCGGTGAAGACCGGCATGTAGCGCAGGCGCGCGAGCAGGGTGCCGAGCGCCTCGGCGCCCACCCCCTCCTCGCGCAGCGCGCGCACCGTGTGCTCGAAGGAGCCCACCCACGGGCGGCCGGCGCGCAGGGCGCGCTGGCGCTGGCGGTGCAGGAAGGCCTCCTCGGCGATGTTGACGAGGCTGAAGTAGATGGCGAAGGCGCGCACCACCTGCGTCACCGTCTCCGGGTCGAGGCGCGCGATGATGCGCATCAGGTGCGCGCGCTTGCGCGGATCCTCCTGCTTGCGCAGCGAGATGAAGCCCTTGCGCAGGGCCTCCACGGTGGCGAAGACCCGCTCGCCCGCGTGGGCGCGGAGGACGTTGCCGAGGAGCGTGCCCAGCAGCTTGACGCGGCTGCGCAGCTCCTTGTCGCGGGGAAGCTCCTGCATCTCGAGCCTGCGCGCAAAGGGGCCGCCCGCGCGTGCGCGCGGCGCGGCCCCGCCGTTCCGGGCGGCGATTATACGCCACCCGGCGCGGCGCGCGAGCGTCCGTCCAGGGCGCGGCGGTAGAGCTCCAGGTAGCGGCGCGCGCTCGCGCGCCAGGAGAAGTCCTGGGCCATGCCCGCGAGCACGATGCGGCGCCAGTCCGCAGGGCGGTCCCGGTAGCAGGCGATGGCGCGCCGGCAGGCCTCGAGCAGGGCCGCCGGCTCCGGCGCCTCGAACACGAAGCCGGTCGCGCGGCCTGTCGCCAGCGCGGCCTCGTCGGCGTCCACCACGGTGTCGGCCAGCCCCCCGGTGCGGCGCACCACGGGCACGGCGCCGTAGCGCAGGCTGTACATCTGGTTGAGGCCGCAGGGCTCGAAGCGCGAGGGCATCAGGAACATGTCCACCCCGCCCTCGATCAGGTGCGCGAGCGGCTCGTCGTAGCCCACGTGCACGCCGACGCGGCCGGGATAGCGCGCCGCCGCCTCGCGCACCGCCTGCTCGAGGTGGGGCGCGCCGCTGCCCAGGACCACGAGCTGGGCCCCGTGGGCGAGCAGCCCGTCGAGGGCGCCGAGGATGAGGTCCGCGCCCTTCTGCTCCACCAAACGGCCGATGTGGCCGAGGAGCGGGGCGCCGGCGTGCGCGGGCAGGCCGAAGCGCGCCTGCACGGCGGCCTTGTTGCGCGCGCGCCGTCCGAGCGTGCGGCGCGTGAAGCGCGCGGCCAGGTGCGGGTCGCGGCCCGGGCTCCACTCCTCGTGGTCGATGCCGTTGAGGATGCCGACCAGCCGCTCGGCGCGGTGGCGCAGCAGGCCGTCGAGCCCGAAGCCGTGCTCGGGCGTCTGGATCTCGCGCGCGTAGGTGGGGCTGACCGTGGTCAGCCAGTCGGCGCAGGCGAGCCCGCCCTTGATGAAGGCGAACTGCCCGTAGTACTCGAGCCGCTCCATGGACCACAGCTCCCAGGGCAGCGCGAGGTCGCGGAAGGTCTCCCACGGGAAGACGCCCTGGTAGGCGAGGTTGTGGACCGTGAAGACCGTGGCCGGGCGCTCGCGCTCGAGCGAGAGCAGCGCGGGCGCCAGGCCCGCCTGCCAGTCGTGGGCGTGCACGAGGTCCGGGCGCCAGCGCGGGTCGGCCTTGCCCAGGGCCAGGGCCGCCGCGGCGCGGCCGAGGGCGGCGAAGCGCCAGGCGTTGTCGGGCCAGTCGCCGCCGTCGGGGCCGGTGTAGGGCCCGCCGGGCCGGTCGTAGAGCTCCGGGATGTCGAGCAGGTAGACGCGCGCGCGGCTGCGCGGCATGCGCCCGCGCAGCAGGCGGGCCGGCGGCGCCGCGGCGAGCTCGAGGGGGCCCACCTCGCGCAGATCCGGCACGCGCGCGGTCACGCCGCGGTAGGCCGGCAGCAGCAGCCGCACGTCCGCGCCGAGGCGCGCCAGGGCGCGCGGCAGGGCGCCGGCCACGTCGGCGAGCCCCCCGGTCTTGACCAGGGGATGGGCCTCGCTCGCGACGAACAGGACCTTCAGGCTCACCCGCGCTCCCGCTGCGGCCCGCGCGGCCGGCGCCGCGCGTATACTGCGCGCATCGGCGCCGGCGCCGTTGCGGAGGAAGAGGGACGATGAAGCTCGCGATGGTAGGGCTCGGGCGCATGGGTGGCAACATGGCGCGGCGGCTGCGCCGCGGCGGCATCGAGGTGGCCGGCTGGAACCGCACCTGGGCGGTGGCCGAGGCGCTCGCGCGCGAGACCGGCCTGGAGCCCGCCGCCAGCCTCGAGGAGCTGGTCGGGCGCCTGGCGCCGCCGCGTCTCGTCTGGCTCATGCTGCCGGCGGGCGCGCCCACGGAGGAGACGCTCGGCCGCCTGGCGGGGCTGCTCGAGCCGGGCGACGTCGTCGTCGACGGCGGCAACGCCGACTACCGCGACTCGCAGCGGCGCGCGCGCGAGCTCGGCGCGCGCGGGCTGCGCTTCGTGGACGTCGGCGTCTCGGGCGGCGTCTGGGGGCTCGAGAACGGCTACTGCCTGATGGCGGGCGGCGAGGCGGAGGCCGTGGCGCTGCTCGAGCCGGCGCTGCGCGCGCTCGCCCCCGCGCCGGACCGCGGCTGGGCGCACGTCGGGCCCTCGGGCGCGGGCCATTTCGTGAAGATGGTCCACAACGGCATCGAGTACGGGATGATGCAGGCGCTGGCCGAGGGGCTGGCGCTGCTGCGCGCCAAGGAGGAGCTCGCCATCGACCTGGCGCAGGTGGCCGAGCTGTGGCGCCACGGCTCGGTGGTGCGCAGCTGGCTGCTCGACCTCACCGCGGGCTTCCTCGCAGAGGACCAGCGCCTCGCCGACGTCGCCCCCGTGGTGCCGGACTCGGGCGAGGGGCGCTGGACCGCGCGCGAGGCCATCGACCTCGGCGTGGCCGCGCCCGTCATCACGCTGGCGCTGCACATGCGCTTCGCCTCGCAGGACGAGGAGGGCTACTCCAGCCGCCTGCTCGCCATGATGCGCAAGGCCTTCGGCGGCCACCGGGTGGTGCGGGCCTGAGATGGCGGCGCTCGACCCCTGCACCTTCGTCATCTTCGGCGCCACCGGGAACCTCTCGCGCACCAAGCTGCTGCCGGCCCTCTACCACCTGGAGGCGGCGGGGAGGCTCCCGGAGCGCTGCCGCATCGTCGGCTTCGGGCGCCGTCCCTGGGACGACGCCCGCTGGGCCGAGGAGGTGCGGGCGG
>WFOW01000224.1 GCA_015487895.1 Gammaproteobacteria bacterium
CCATTCGTGGCGGACGCCCAGTTCCAGGAGCCGCTCGGATACCCGGGCGAGCTGGTGGACAACTGGCAGGAGGCCGCCATCAACAAGATGGGCGAGCTCCTCGGCAAGTACCGCTCGCTGCGGGTCTTCCTCGACATCTGCGTCAAGTGCGGCGCATGCACCGACAAGTGCCACTACTACCTGGGCACGACCGACGGCAACAACATGCCGGTCGCGCGCCAGGATCTCATGCGCCGCGTCTACCGCCGCTACTTCACCCTCGCGGGCAAGTACTTCCCGAAGCTGGTCGGCGCCGTGGACCTCACCAAGGAGGTCCTCGACCAGTGGTACAGCTACTACCACCAGTGCTCGCAGTGCCGGCGCTGCTCGGTCTTCTGCCCCTACGGCATCGACACGGCCGAGATCTCCATGGCCGCGCGCGAGATCCTCGACTCCGTCGGCGTCGGCCAGAAGTACTGCAACGAGATCATCGGCAAGGTCATCAAGATCGGCAACAACCTCGGCCTGCCGCAGCCGGCGCTCGCCGACACGCTCGAGGGCCTCGAGGAGGAGGTCAAGATGGACACGGGCGTCGACGTGCGCTTCCCCCTCGATGAGAAAGGGGCCGAGGTGCTGCTGGTGACGCCCTCGGCCGACTTCTTCGCCGAGCCCCACGTCGACGGCCTCATCGGCTACGCCAAGGTCTTCCACCAGGCCGGCATCTCGTGGACGCTGAGCTCCTACGCCTCCGAGGCGGCCAACTTCGGCATGTTCATCGGCTCCTACGAGAACATGCGCCGGCTCGCCCTGCGGATCCGGGAGGCGGCGCTCGACCTCGGCGTCAAGCGCATCGTCTTCGGCGAGTGCGGCCATGCCTGGCGCGTGGCCTACGCCTTTCTCAACACCCTCGCCGGCCCCTTCGACTTCCTCGATCCCAAGTACCCGGTGCCGCAGCACATCTGCGAGGTCACCTACGACCTCATCAAGCGCGGCGCCCTCAAGCTCGACCCTTCGGCCAACGACCACCGGCGCGTGACCTTCCACGACTCGTGCAACGTCGCGCGCGCCACGCGCATGGGCGACTTCCCGGGCGGGCAGTTCGTCATCCCGCGCGAGATCCTGCGCAGCGTGTGCAACCACTTCTACGACATGCCGCCCGAGGCCGCCTACGATGCCACCTTCTGCTGCGGGGGCGGCGGCGGCCTGCTCACCGACGACCTCATCGAGCTGCGCGTCAAGGGCGCGCTGCCGCGCATGCAGGCGCTCAAGCACGTGGTCGAGGAGTACGGCGTCACCCACCTGGTGGCGATCTGCGCCATCTGCAAGAGCCAGTTCACCAAGGTGATGCCCTACTACGGCTTCGAGATGGATCAGATCCTCAGCCTCCACCAGCTCGTCGGCGACGCGCTGGTGTTCGAGGCGCAGGCCTGAGACACGCACAGAATCCAGCCACGGGAGAACGGCCAATGGCGACGTCAAGCGAAGAGATGCAGGAGAAGAAGCTCACCTTCCGCCGCTTCAAGGACGGCGACAACCGGTGGCGCTCCTGGTCGGAGGCCATCTTTCAGGCCGGCTGGTCGCACAAGTGCCCGACCTACGTGCACCGCACCCCGCCCTGCCAGGGGAGCTGCCCCTCGGGCGAGGACATCCGCGGCTGGCTCGACATCGTGCGCGGCATCGAGAAGCCGCCGAAGGACGTGAGCTGGCAGGAGTACGCCTTCCGCCGCGCCACCGACGCCAACCCGTTCCCCGCGGTGATGGGCCGCGTCTGCCCCGCCCCCTGCGAGGAGGGCTGCAACCGCAACGCGGTCGAGGACCACGTCGGCATCAACGCCGTTGAGCAGTTCATCGGCGACACCGCGCTCAAGAACAACTTCACCTTCGACAAGCCGGGCCCCGACACCGGCAAGAAGGTCGCGGTCATCGGCGGCGGCCCCGCCGGGCTCTCGGCCGCCTACCAGCTTCGCCGCCGCGGCCATGCCGTCACCATCTTCGAGGCGCTGGCCGAGCTGGGCGGCATGATGCGCTACGGGGTGCCGAACTTCCGCATCCCGCGCGACGTCCTCGACGGCGAGATCAAGCGCATCCTCGACATGGGCGTGGAGGTGCGGACCAACACGCGCGTGGGCGTCGACGTGCCCATGGAGGAGATCGAGAAGGAGTACGACGCCATCCTGTGGGCCATCGGCTGCCAGAAGGGCCGCGACCTGCCCGTGCCCGGCTGGGAGGGCACCCCCAACTGCGTCAGCGCGCTCGACTTCCTGCGCGCCTACAACGAGGGCCGGCTCAAGAACGTGCCCAGGAAGGTCGTGGTGGTCGGCGGCGGCGACACCTCGATCGACGTCTGCTCGGTCTCGCGACGCCTCGGGGTGCTGCCCGGCAGCACCGAGCTGCCCGAGCGCGTGATCCGCGACCACAGCCTGTCGCAGGACGCCTACGGCACCGAGCCCTGCGACGTGGTCCTCACCTCCGTCTTCCCGCGGGACAAGATGACGGCCCAGCCGCACGAGGTCGAGGAGGCCATCCACGAGGGCGTGGTCCTCAAGGACGGCGTGATGCCGCTCGAGATCCTGCGCGACGAGAACGGCCGCGCACGCGGCATCCGCATGGCCCAGTGCAAGGTCGAGGGCAACATGAACCTGGTGCCGGTGCCCGGCACCGAGTTCGAGCTCGAGGCCGACCTCATCGTCGCGGCCATCGGCCAGCAGGGCGACCTGCGGGGTGTCGAGGAGCTCGACAACGGCCGCACCTTCATCGAGGCCGACCGCACCTACCGCGTCCCGGGCCGCCGCAAGCATTTCGTCGCCGGCGACATCGTGCGCCCGCACCTGCTGACCACGGCCATCGGCCAGGCCTGGGTGGCGGTCGAGGGCATCGACCGCTTCCTCAAGGGCGAGGAGCCCGCCAAGCGCCCGAAGGTCGACAAGCACCACTTCAACCTGCTCGACAAGCTGCGCGAGGCCGGGCTAGAGCCCGAGCCCTACAATCACGAGCAGGTCCGTGGCACCTCCTCGGCGCGCTTCGCGGTCCACAACTACGAGGACCGCTCCAAGCAGGAGATCATCACCACGGACAAGATGTTCCTGGGGCACTTCACCTACACGCCCCGCATCAAGCGCAAGGAGCACGTGGTCGACGCCAAGGACGTCATCGGCCACTTCGAGGAGCGCCGCGAGGGCCTCACCGAGGAGCAGGCGCAGGCCGAGGCCAACCGCTGCATGAGCTGCGGGCTGTGCTTCGAGTGCGACAACTGCGTGGTGTTCTGCCCCCAGGACGCCGTGCATCGCGTGCCGAAGAGCGAGCGCACCACCGGGCGCTACGTGTTCACGGAGTACTCGCGCTGCATCGGCTGCCACATCTGCTCCGATGTCTGCCCCACGGGCTACATCGACATGGCCCTGGGCGAGTGAGGCGCGGGCCGGGCACGGGGAGACTGAGCCGATGCGAGGGGTGATGGCCAAGACGGGGCGCGTCCTTGCCCTCCTCGCCCTCGTGGCGCTGGGCGCGATGGCACGGCCGGTGGCGGCCGAGGTGCCGAAACCGAAGCTGCCGCCCGCCAAGGGCGAGAAGTGCGTGGAGCCGACCGAGGTGATGCGCCGCAAGCACATGGACTATCTCCTGCACCAGCGTGACGACACGCTGCGGCGCGGCATCCGCGGCGGCAAGTACAGCCTGCGCGAATGCCTGGAGTGCCACGTGACGGCGCAGGCCGGGCAGCCGCTCCCCACCTACGGCAGCCCCGATCACTTCTGCAGCGCCTGCCACCAGTACGCGGCGGTGCAGATCGACTGCTTCAGCTGCCACCGTGACCGTCCCGAGCAGCCTGCGGCGGGGCAGGCCCGCGCCCCGGCTTCCGGGGACGGCCTCACGGGCCCGGCGATCCCGGTCCGCACGCTCAAGGTTCTCGGTCCTGCGGAGGAGAAGCGATGAGCGGCACCGACGCCTCCCGCCGGCGCTTCCTCGCGGGCACGGCCGCCGCAGCGGCGGGCCTCGCCGTGGCGCCCGGCGTCCTTCTCATGCCGCTGGCGCAGGCACGACGCGCCGGCGAGCCCGCCAGCAGCGACGTGCGCTGGGGCCTGCTCGTCGACACCACGCGCTGCAGCGACGGCTGCGACGCGTGCGTGCGCGCCTGCAAGGAGGAGAATGGCTGGGAGGGGGTCGGCCGGCCGAAGACCGACGCGCAGTGGATCCGCAAGGTCAAGGTGCGCGACCCGCGCACCGGCCACACGCAGTCGCTGCCGCTCATGTGCCAGCACTGCAAGCACCCGCCCTGCGTGGACGTCTGCCCCACCGGCGCCTCGATGAAGCGCGCCGACGGCATCGTGCTCGTCGACAAGCACATCTGCATCGGCTGCCGCTACTGCATGATGGCCTGCCCCTACAGTGCGCGCTCCTTCGTGCACGAGGACGTGCGCGACCAGCGCGAGCACGCCCCGCGCGGCAAGGGGACGGTCGAAAGCTGCACGCTGTGCGTGCACCGCGTGGATGCCGGGCGCGTGCCCGCCTGCGTGGAGGCCTGCGCGGCCGAGGGCGGCGGGGCCTTGGTGTTCGGCGACCTCAAGGACCCCTCGAGCGAGATCTCCCGCCGCCTCGCCGCCCATGGCGCCGAGGAGATCCGCGCCGATCTCGGCCTCGACACGGGCGTGCGCTACTACGGGATCTGACGGAGGCTGGAGCGCATGAAGCCGCATGTGCATTTCCGCGAGATCGAGGGCCGCAGCCCCGGGTACTACGCCCTCCTCGGCCTGCTCGGGCTGCTCGTGGGAGCGGGCCTGGTCTCGGCCCTCTACATGGAGATCGAGGGTCACTGGGTCACCGGGATGAACAACCGCATCGTCTGGGGCACGCCCCACGTGTTCGCGGTCTTCCTTATCGTGGCGGCCTCCGGCGCGCTCAACGTGGCCTCGATCGCCTCCGTCTTCGGCCGCCTGCAGTACAAGCCCCTGGCGCCCCTGTCGGGGCTGCTGGCCATCGCGCTGCTCGTCGGCGGGCTGGCGGTGCTGGTGCTCGACCTCGGGCGGCCGGACCGGCTGATCGTCGCCATGACCCACTACAACTTCAAGTCGATCTTCGCCTGGAACATCTTCCTGTACACGGGCTTCATGGCGATCGTGGCGGCCTACCTCTGGACCATGATGGACCGCATGGGGCGGCCCTACAGCAAGCCGGTCGGCCTGCTCGCCTTCGTGTGGCGCCTGATCCTCACCACCGGCACGGGCTCCATCTTCGGCTGGCTGGTGGCGCGCCAGGCCTACGACGCGGCGATCATGGCGCCCATGTTCATCGTCTTCTCCTTCGCCTACGGGCTGGCGATCTTCCTGCTGGTGCTGCTCGCGGCCTATGGCTGGACCGGGCGTCCCCTCGGCGAGGGGCTCCTGCGGCGTCTGAAGAACCTGCTCGGCATCTTCGTGGCCGCCTCTCTCTATTTCGTCACCGTCTACCACCTGACCAACCTGTATGCCGCCGAGCACACGGGCGTGGAGCGCTTCATTCTGCTCGAGGGCGGCATCTACACGGCCCTGTTCTGGCTCGGGCAGGTGGTGGCAGGCTATCTGCTCCCCATGGCCATCGTCTTCTCGCCGCTCGGGCGCAGCCGCGGCTGGATCGCCACCGCTGCTGGGCTGGTGGTGCTCGGGGGGTTGGCCCAGATGTACGTGACGATCATCGGCGGGCAGGCCTATCCCCTGATCCTGTTCCCGGGCAAGGAGGTCTCTAGCAGCTTCTTCGACGGTGTCGTCGCCGACTACGCGCCCTCGCTGCCGGAGGTGCTGCTGGGCGTGGGCGGGATCGCGATCGCCCTGCTCGCCGTCGCGGTCGCCGTGCGGGTGCTGCGCTTCCTGCCCGAGGATCTGCGCGACGAGCTCGTCGAGGCCCAGGCGGCGGCCGGCGGCGGGGATGGCTCCGGCACGGCCGGCGGCGAGCGCTCCGGCGGCGCGGCGCCGGAGGCCGCGGCCGCGCCCGGCTCCGCCGGCTGAGCCCCACGGTCCGGGCCGCGGGCGCACGCGGCCCGCGGCCGGGAGGCCCCATGGCGCATCTGCTCGTCTCTGCGGCCCACAAGTCCTCCGGCAAGACCACGGTCTCGATCGGCCTCTGCGCGGCGCTGCGCGCACGGGGCCTTGTCGTGCAGCCCTTCAAGAAAGGGCCGGACTACATCGATCCCATGTGGCTGGCGCTGGCCGCCGGGCGCTCCTGCCACAACCTCGACTTCCACACCCAGGGGCGCGAGGAGATCGTCGCGCTCGCGGCCGCCCGCAGCGCCGACGCCGATCTCGCCCTGATCGAGGGCAACAAGGGGCTCTACGACGGCCTCGATCTCGAGGGCAGCAACAGCAACGCCGCCCTCGCCCGCCTGCTGCATGCCCCCGTGGTGCTGGTGCTGGACGCGCGCGGGATGACGCGGGGCATCGCCCCCCTCATCCTCGGCTACCAGGCCTTCGAGCCCGAGGTGGACATCGCGGGCGTCATCCTCAACCGCCTCGGCGGCAGCCGTCACGAGGCCAAGCTGCGCGCCGTCATCGAGCACTACACGGACGTGCCCGTGCTCGGCGCGGTGCACCAGTCGCCGGCGCTGGAGATCGTCGAGCGCCACCTGGGGCTGGTGCCGAGCAGCGAGCACGGCGCCGCCGCCGAGCGTATCCGCGCCGCGGGCGAGGCCGTCGCCGCGCAGGTGGACCTCGACGCCCTGCTCGAGGTGGCACGCCGTGCCCCGCCGCTGCAGAGCCCACCTCCTGTCGAGCCGTCGGCCCGCCCGTTGGACCTCACGGTGGCCGTGCTGCGCGACTCCGCCTTCGGCTTTTACTACCAGGGCGACCTCGAGGCGCTCGAGCGCGCCGGTGCGCGTCTGGCCTTCGTAGACAGCCTGCGCGACCGGCGCCTGCCCGAGCGAGCGGACGCGCTCCTGATCGGGGGCGGCTTCCCCGAGACGCACATGGCGGCGCTGGAGGCCAACCGCGAGCTGCGCGGCGCCATCCGCGAGGCGCTCGCGGGCGGCCTGCCCGCCTACGCCGAGTGCGGGGGCTTGATGTACCTGTGCCGTGGCATCCGCTGGCGGGGCGAGCGGCGCGAGATGGTGGGCCTCATCCCCGCCGAGGCCGTGATGTGCGACCGGCCCCAGGGGCGCGGCTACGTGCGTCTCGCCGAGACGGGCGAGCACCCCTGGCCCGGGGCGGCCGCCGGCGAGATCGCCGCCCACGAGTTCCACTACTCCCGTCTCGAAGGCCTGCCGGCCGAGGGCCTCCGCTACGCCTACGAGGTCCGCCGCGGCCAAGGGATAGACGGCCGGCGTGACGGTCTCGTCCTCGGCAACACCCTAGCCTGCTACAGCCATCTGCGCGACGTCGCGGCCCACCGCTGGACGTCGCGCTTCCTGGACTTCGTGCGCGCGGTGCGCGCCCGCCGCGGGCGGCCCGCGTCCGCACACAACGAACCCGCAGAGGCGGCCCCCGCGGCCGCGAGGAGCCTGAAGCCATGATCACCATCACCCCCGCTGCAGCCCGGCAGATCCGCGAATCGGCCCGCCAGACCCAGTCGGAAGGCATGGCGCTGCGCCTAGCCGCCAAGCGCATGCCCGACGGCACCATCCACTATGGGATGGGCTTCGACGACATCGGCCGCCACGATGACCTGCGCTTCGAGTGCGAAGGCATCGAGGTCGTGATCGCGCCCGTAAGCCTAGAGCTGCTGAGCGGCACCACGATCGACTACGTGGAGCTCGAGCCGGGCAAGTTCGAGTTCATCTTCCTCAACCCCAACGACCCCAACTACTCGCCGCCCACCGAGGAATGATGGCAACTCCCTAAGGGAAAAAGGGCTTTCCGCGCACGGGCCTGTGCTATCCTAGCCCCGTGCAGACCACCACCGTTCCGGCACGCTCGGGCCGTGCGGTGCGCGTCGCGCCGCCCCGGTCACGCGCAGGCACCCGCCCGTCCGACGATGCGCAGCGGCGGCGGCAACCCGCGGTGGACGCACCGGCGCAGCGGCCTGCGGGCGAGACCGAAGCGCAGCCGGCGGCGCTGCCGCGCCGGCGCGCGTTGCTCAGCCGCTGCGCCGCCCTCGGCGGCGTGCTGGGCGCCATCGCCCTCGACGCCGCGTGGCTGGCCTATGCGCCCGGCATCCTCCCCGCCGCGGTGATGGGCGGGCTGCTGGTGGCGGGCTTCGCGCTGCTGGTCTCCACCACCGGTGCGGTGCGCCGCGAGCTCGTCGTGCCCCTCGAGCACGTCCAGCGGTGGGCGCAGCGGGTGCGTTCCGGGGACCTCGCGGCGCGCATCCCCGAAGGCCTTCCAGGGGGGTTCGATGAAACTGCACGAGACATCAATTACTTATCGGATAGGCTTCAAGTTCTTTCCAGAAACTTGGACGAGGCCGTGCGCCAGCAGACCGAGCGGATCGAGCAGAAGACGCGCTCGCTGCAGATCCTCTACGACGTCGCCGCGAGCGTGAACGTCTCGCGCGACCTCGACGACCTCCTCACCCGCTTCCTGCACACCCTGCGCGAGGTCGTGGACGCGCGCGCCGCCACCGTGCGCCTCCTGGACAGCGACGGCCAGATGCGCCTGGTGGCGAGCGTCGGTCTCGACCCCACGGTCGAGGAGCGCGACCGCGTCATCCCTGCGGCCGACTGCCTGTGCGGCACCGCCGTGAACGAGCGCGCGGTGCTGGTGACCGAGAGCCTGGAGCACTGCCGCCGGCTCCTCGGCTCCTCCCTCTTCGCCCGCGAGCAGCTCGCCCTGCTGGCCGTACCCCTCCAGTACCGCGGGCGCATCCTCGGCGTCTACAACCTCTTCGTCGAGCGCGACGTGCTGGAGGGACGCGAGGACCTCGAGGAGCTGCTCACCAGCATCGGCCGCCACCTGGGCATGGCGATCGAGAAGGCTCGCCTCGACGAGGAGGCGCAGCGCCTGTCCATCATGGAGGAGCGCACCCGCCTCGCCCATGAGCTGCACGACTCCCTCGCCCAGACGCTCGCCAGCCTCCGCTTCCAGATCCGCGTGCTCGACGAGAGCCTGCACACCGGCAAGGAGGCGAACCTGTGGCACGAGCTGGAGCGCATCGAGAACAGCGTCGACGAGGCCTACGTCGAGCTGCGCGAGCTCATCGCCCACTTCCGCGCCCCCGTCGACCGGCGGGGCCTGCTGGCCGGCATCGAGCGGCTGGTCGAGCGCGCGCGCCGCGAGACCGGGGCGCAGGTCTTCCTCCAGAAGGAATGGGACGAGGCCGAGCGCCTGCCGGCGGTGGCCGAGATGGAGGTGCTGCGCATCGTGCAGGAGGCCCTCGCCAACGCCCGCAAGCACAGCCGCGCCCAGCACATCCGCGTGCTGCTCCAGGCGCGCGACGGCACCTACAAGGTGCTGGTGGAGGACGACGGCGTGGGCTTCGACCAGCCGCCCCGGGGCGGCCACCGCGGCGAGCACCTGGGCCTCAGCATCATGCGCGACCGCGCCCGCCGACTGGGCGGAAAGCTCCGCATCGAGAGCGAGCCCGGCGAGGGCACGCGCGTGCAGCTCACCTTCACGCGCGCCGGTCTCGAGGGCAGCGGCGTGCAGGAAGCCAGGGCACCATGAGCCTGCGGGTGCTGCTCATCGACGACCATACCCTGTTCCGCGAGGGGCTCGAGAACCTGCTCTCCCACCGTGGCATCGAGATGGTGGGCTCGGTGGGCAGCGGTGAGGAGGGCCTCGCGCTCGCGGCCGAGCTCGAGCCCGATGTCGTGCTGCTCGACATGCGCATGCCGGGCATGGGTGGCCTGGAGGTGCTGCGCCAGATCCGCCAGCGCGGCCTCGAGATGGCCGTGGTCATGCTCACCACCAGCACCGACGAGCGCGACCTGGTGGAGTCCCTGCGCGCTGGCGCCCAGGGCTACCTTCTCAAGGACATGGAGCCCGACGACCTCGTGGTGGCGCTGCGCGAGATCGTCGCCGGCAAGACGGTCGTCGCCCCGGAGCTGGCGCCGGTGCTGGCGCGCGCCGTGCAGGCGGGCGAGAACGGCGGCGAGGAGCGCGAGCCCGAGGACCCCTTCGCGCGCCTCACCCCGCGCGAGAGCGAGATCCTCAGCCTGCTGGCAGAGGGGCAGAGCAACAAGGCCATCGCCCGCAACCTCGGCATCTCCGACGGCACCGTCAAGCTCCACGTCAAGGCCATCCTGCGCAAGCTCGGCGTGCACTCGCGCGTGGAGGCCGCCGTGATGGCCGTCGAGCTGGGGCTGCGCAGACGTCAGGGCGAACCGCAGGAGAAGCTCCGCTCATGAAACGCTACACCGACCTCGTGCGCGAGGCCCTCGAGCACGTGCCCGAGCTCTTTCCGTGGGACCTGGAGGAGCGCCTCGCTGCACCCGAGCCGCCGCTGCTGCTCGACGTGCGCGAGCCCGAGGAGTTCGCCGCCATGCGCATCGAGGGCTCCCTCAACGTGCCGCGCGGCATCCTCGAGTCCGCCTGCGACTGGGGCTACGAGGAGACGGTGCCGGAGCTGGTCGAGGCACGCGAGCGCGAGATCGTGGTCGTCTGCCGCTCCGGCAACCGCAGCGCGCTGGCCGCGCGCACCATGCAGCTCATGGGCTACCGGCGGGTGAGCTCGCTCAAGACCGGCCTCAAGGGCTGGAACGACGCCGAGCTGCCGCTGGTCGATGCCGAGGGGCGGCGCGTGGACGTCGAGGAGGCCGACGCCTACTTCGCCCCGCGCGTGCGTCCGGAGCAGCTCCCGCCGGACCGGCGCCCCGCGCGCGCCTGAGCCCTGTGGTATGTTTGGTCCGGCAGCGGAGGCCGGGCCGATGTCAAACCAGCGCGAGCGCGTCCCTGACGAGCTCCTCGATTCCGCGACGCGCGAGGCCATCGCACGGCTCGCGCGCCGCCACGGCTGGCGCCTGGTGACCCTTTTCGGGTCGGCGGCGCGTGGCGCGCCGGCGCCGCGCGACCTCGACATCGCCGTGATGCCGCCGCCCGGCACCTTCCCGGACCTGTTCGAGGAGGGCCGCTGGCTCGCCGAGCTGGAGGCGCTGCTTCCGGGCCGGCGCGTGGACCTGCTGGTGCTCACGGACGCCACCGACCCCGTGGCGCGCTACGAGGCCCTGTGGCACGGGCTGCCGCTGCACGAGGCCGAGCCCGGCGTCTACGACCACGAGCTGAGCCGCGCCTTCTTCCTCTATGCCGACAGCGCCAAGTTCCGGCGGGCGCGCCGCGAGGCGCTCGCGGAGGCGGGGAGAAAGCGGCGATGACGGCCCGTCCCGAGGTGCTGGAGCGCAAGCTCGCCGCCCTGCAGCGCTTCCTCGACGACCTCGCGGGCTTCGGGCCTTTGCCGCACGGGGAGCGCGTGCGCCAGCACTACGCCATCGAGCGCCTGCTGCAGCTCCTGTGCGAGGCCGCCGCGGACGTCGGGCTGCAGCTCCTGCGGCGCGAGACCGGCGAGGGCGCCGGCAGCTACCGCGAGATCTTCCAGCGGCTGCGCGAGCGCGCGGCGCTGCCCGCCCCGCTGGCCGAAGGGCTGATGGAGGCGTGCGCGATGCGCAACGTCCTCACGCACCTGTACGACACCATCGACACCGACCGCGTGGCGGCGGCCGTCGATCCGGCCCTCGACCTGTACCGGCGTTACCTCGCCTGGGTGGTGGCGCGGGTGGGGCTGTCCTGACCCCCAGGGCCCTCACACGACGGGCAGCGGCTCAGACGTAGTGCTTGCGGTCGCGGCGGCGGCGGCCGGCCTTCTGCACCACCACGCCCTTGATGGCCTGCGGGCCCGGGATCTCGAGCACCTCGTGGCCCTCCTGCAGGGCGTGCAGCTCCCAGCGCCCTTCCTCGATGCGGAGCTGGCGGAAGATGTACTCGCCGCCGTGCTCGGCCACCACATAGCAGCCGCTCTCGACGACGCCGCCGGGGTCGACGATGATGATGCAGCCGTGCTCGAACTCCGGCGCCATGCTGTCGCCCAGCACCTGCAGGGCGAAGGGCTCGGCCTCGGAGCAGCCGCCGATGGTGGCCTCCACGGCCCGTCGCAGCTCTTCCTCGTTCATCGCGCTCCTCCTTTCCGTCGCCGGACGCCGGCCTTCAGGAGGCGCCGGCGGCGGCCGCGGGCGCCCCGCCCGCCTCGCGCTCGCGCTGCTGCAACGCCCACAGCCGGGCGTAGAGCCCGCCCTGGGCCAGCAGCGCCCGGTGGTCGCCGCGCTCGACGATGCGGCCGCCGTCCATGACCAGGATCTCGTCGGCGTCGACGATGGTCGACAGGCGATGGGCGATCACCAGCGTGGTGCGGCGCGCCGCCACCTCGCGCAGGGCCGCTAGGATCGCCTGCTCCGACTGCGAATCCAATGAGGAGGTGGCCTCGTCGAAGACCATGATGGGCGGGTCCTTGAGGAGCACGCGCGCGATGGCGATGCGCTGCTTCTCCCCGCCCGAGAGCTTGAGCCCGCGCTCGCCCACCACTGTCTCGTAGCCCTGCGGCAGCGAGAGGATGAAATCGTGGATGTGGGCGAGGCGCGCGGCCTCCTCCACCTCTTCGCGGCTCGCGTCCGGCCGCCCGTAGAGGATGTTGTAGTAGATCGTGTCGTTGAACAGCACCGTGTCCTGGGGAACGATGCCGATCGCACGCCGCAGGCTCTCCTGCGTCACCTCGCGCACGTCCTGGCCGTCGATGAGGATGCGCCCGCGGTCGACGTCGTAGAAACGGAACAGCAGCCGCACGAGCGTGGACTTGCCTGCCCCCGAGGGCCCCACCACCGCCACCTTGCGCCCGGCCGGCACGCGGAAGTCCACACCCCGCAGGATGGGCCGGTCGGGGCGGTAAGCGAAGTCGACCTGCTCGAAGCGGATCTCGCCGCGGCGCACCTCCAGCGGACGCGCGTCCGGCGCGTCGCGGATCTCGGGCTCGTGGTCGAGCAGGCGGAACATGCGGTCCATGTCGGCGAGCGCGTGCTTGAGCTGGCGGTAGACGATGCCGAGGAAGTTCAGCGGCATGAAGAGCTGCAGCATCATCGTGTTGACCAGCACCAGGTCGCCGAGGGTCATGGTCCCCGCCACCACGCCCTGGGCGGCGAAGACCATGACGAAGGTGACGCCGACGGCGATGATCGCCCCCTGCCCGAAGTTGAGAAAGGACATGGAGGTCTGGCTCTTGACCGCGGCGTCCTCCCAGCGCGCGAGCGTCCCGTCGTAGCGCGCGAGCTCCAGGCGCTCGTTGCCGAAGTACTTGACCGTCTCGTAGTTGATCAGGCTGTCGACGGCGTGGGTGTTGGCCTCGGAGTCGAGCGCGTTCATGGTGTGGCGGAAGTGCATGCGCCACTCCGTCACCACCAGGGTGAAGGCCACGTAGACCGCCACCGTGGCGAAGGTGGCGACGGCGAAGCGCGCCTCGTAGCGCCCGAGCAGGATGAAGGCCACGAGCACGAACTCCGCCGCCGTCGGCAGGATGTTGAAGACCATGTAGTTGAGGAGCGAGCTCACGCTCTGCGTGCCGCGCTCGAGGTCGCGCGAGATCGCACCCGTGCGCCGCTCGAGGTGGAAGCGCAGCCCCAGGCGGTGGAGGTGCTCGAGCAGGCGCAGCGACAGCCGCCGCATGGCGCGGTAGCGCACGCGCGCGAACACGGCGTCGCGCAGCTCGTTGAAGGCGGAGGCCGCGAGCCGCAGGGCGCCGTAGCCGAGCAGCAGCGCGAGCGGCAGGGCGAGCGCCCCCGGGGCGGCGAGGTCGAGGCGGTCGACGATCTCCTTGAGGACCAGCGGCACGCCGACGTTGGCGAGCTTGGCCAGCACCAGCGCCGCGAGCGCGAGCAGCACCCGCCCGCGGTACTCCCACAGGAAGGGGGCGACACGGCGCAGGTTCTCGAGGTCGCGGCGGTCGCCGTGCGGCGGCTCCGTATAGCGTACGTGGACCATGGGAAATCGTCGGCGTGCGGAACCCGAACACTTTGCCCCCTGGCCCGCGCGCCCGCAAGGGCGCGGCCGTGCCGCGCGCCGGGCCTTTTGGCACAATGGCCGCCCGTGGCCGACCGGAGGACTTGCGTGCCGGAGCGATTCCCACGTCGCACGTGCGGCCTTGGCCTGGGCGGGGCGCTGCTCGCCCTGACGCTCGCCGGGCCGCTCGCCGCCGCGGGGCGGCCGGCGCACCTCGTGACCGTCGCCACCGCCGAGCGGCGCCCCGTCTCGCTCGAGCTCGAGGCCACCGGCAGCCTCGTCGCCCGGCGCCTGCGGCGTGTCTACAGCGAGGAGGCCGGGCGTGTGGTCGAGCTCCCCTGGCGCGAGGGCGACCGCGTGGCGCGCGGCGCCCTGCTCGCCCGCCTAGACGACGCCCTGCTGCGCGCCGAGCTCGCGAAGGCCGAGGCGCGGCGTGCCCAGGCCGAGGCCGACCTCCGGCGCCTGGAGCGCCTCTCGGGACGGCGCCTGGCGAGCGAGGAGGCCCTCGCCGCCGCGAGGACGGCGCTCGC
Source organism: Gammaproteobacteria bacterium (assembly GCA_015487895.1). GTDB lineage: Bacteria > Pseudomonadota > Gammaproteobacteria > S144-34 > S144-34 > S144-34. Next base: position 14,381 of record WFOW01000224.1, read on the forward strand.
GCTCGCCCGCGCCGAGGAGCGCGCCCTGCGGCTGCGCGTGGCGCGCACGCGCATCGCCGCCCCCTTCTCCGGCGTGGTGACCGAGCGCCTCGCCGAGCCCGGAGACGTGGTGGCCGCCGGCACCCATCTGCTGACACTCGTGGATCCGGCCTCGCTCGTCGCCCGCGTCACGGCCCCCGCACAGGTGGTGGTCCGCCTGCGGTCGGGCGATCCCGCGCAGCTCCGCATCGACGCCCTCGACGGCGGCTGGCGGCCCGCGCGCATCGTGCGCGTCTTCCCGGAGATCGACGCGCGCACCCGCCAGGGCACCGTGGAGGCGATCCCGGACCCGCTGCCGCCGGACGCGCGTCCGGGCCTGCTCGCGCGCCTGCGCCTGCGCACGCCCCGGGTGGAGCGCCTGGTGGTGCCGGCCGCCGCCGTGCGGCACGACCCCGCGGGCGCCTACGTCTTCCGGGTCGACGGCGAGGGCCGGGCGCGGCGCGTGCGCGTGCGCACCGGAGCGCTGGTCGCGGGAGGGGCGGTGGTGGTGCTCGATGGGCTCGCCGCCGGCGACCGCGTGGTGGTGCGCGGCCTGCTCGGCCTGCGCGACGGCGCGCGCGTGCGCGTGGCGGGCGAGGCGCGGGCGGACGGGTGAGCATGGGGCCGCGGCGCGGCGGCATCGCCGCCTGGTCGGTGGACCACCCGGTCGGCGTCAGCCTGATCGCCGCCGCCGTGTGCGTGCTGGGGCTGGTGGCCTACGCCTCGCTGCGCGTGGACCTGCTGCCGCGCATCGTCTACCCCGAGGTGCGCGTGCGCGTGCTGGACCCCGGCGTGCCGCCGGCCGTCATGGAGGACCGGGTCACGCGCCAGCTCGAGGAGCAGCTCGCCATCACCGAGGGCGCGATCGCCGTGCAGTCCTTCACCACCGAGGGGCGCAGCGCGGTCAACCTCTCCTTCCCCTACGGCACCGACGTCGACGCGGCGCTGCGCGACGCCAGCAACCGTCTCGATCGCGCCCGGCGCTTCCTGCCGGACACGGTGCGCCCGCCCATCATCTTCAAGCGCGACCCTTCGCAGATCCCGGTGCTCGAGCTGGTGGCGAGCTCCGAGAGGCGCGGGCCCGTCGCCCTGCGCGAGTGGGTGGACTACACGCTCTCGCGCTGGCTCATCAACCTGCCGGGGGTGGCTGCGGTCGAGGTCGGCGGCGGCCTCGAGCCGGAGGTGAGCGTCGCCGCCGACCCGGTCCGCCTGGCCGGCCTCGGCCTCGACCACGAGGACCTCGTGGAGGCCATCGCCGCCGGCGCGCGTGACCAGCCCGGCGGCCGCCTGAGCGGGGCGCTGCGCGCCTGGACCGCGCGCGCCGTCGCCGGCGTGGAGGATGCCGCCGCCCTGGCGGCCCTGCCGTTGCGCGCCGGCGAGCGCCGCCTGCGGCTCGGCGACGTCGCCACCGTCACCGAGGGGCACGAGCCGGAGCGCCTGCGCGTGCGCCTCAACGGCCTGCCCGGCGTCAAGGCGTCGATCCAGAAGCAGCCGGAGGCCAACACCGTGGAGGTGATCGACCACGTGCACGCACGCCTCGGCTGGCTGCGTGCCCAGGGCCTGATCCCGGACGACATCGAGATCCGCACGGTGGGCGACCAGTCGCGCTTCATCCGCCATGCCATCCGCAACGCCGCCCAGGCCGCCCTCACCGGCGCCGCCCTCGCCATGCTGGTGGTCTACCTGTTCCTCGGCGACCTGCGCCGCACGCTCGTCATCGGCACCGCCATCCCCATCGCCATCCTCGTCACCTTCGCGGGCATGGCGGCGGGCGGGCTCACCCTGAACGTCATGACGCTCGGCGGGCTCGCGGTCGGCGTCGGCCTGCTGGTCGACAGCACCATCGTCATGCTCGAGAACGTCCATCGCCACCAGCGTCTCGGCGAGGGCGCGCGCGAGGCCGCCCTGCGCGCCGCGGGCGAGGTGACGAGCCCCATCGTCGCCGCCACCAGCACCAACCTCGCCGCCGTGCTGCCCTTCCTGTTCGTCGGCGGCCTGGTGGGGCTGCTCTTCCGCGAGCTCATCCTCACCATCGCGCTCGCCATCTTCAGCTCCATGGTCGTGGCGCTCACCCTGGTGCCGGCCCTCGGCGCGCGCGTGCGCGACCGCGCCCCGGGGCGCCTGCGGCGCGCCGCCGACGCCTTCATGGCGCGCCTGCGCGCGGCCTATGCGCGGCTCGTGCGCGCCGTCCTGCGCCGCCCCTGGGCCGTGCCGGCGCTGCTGCTCCCCCTGCTCGCGCTGGCGCTCGTGTGGATGGCCGGCGCGCGGCAGGCCTTCCTGCCCACGCCCGACGAGGGCCGCATCCACGTGCGCCTGACGGGCGATCCCGGCATCACGCTCGACGACATGGACGCGGCGGTATCGCGCATCGAGGACATCATCCTCGCCCAGCCCGAGGTGGAGACCGCCTACACGGTGGTCGGGGGCTTCGTCTTCGGACGCTCCGAGTACGAGACCCCGAACCGCAGCGGCATCACCGTGCAGCTCGTGCCGGCGGGCGAGCGCGCGGCGAGCAGCGAGGCCTTCGCCGAGCGGCTGCGCCGCGAGATCCGCGAGGCCGGCCTGCCGGGCGTGCGCGTGCGCATCCATGTCGCCGGGGTGCGCGGCGTGCGTCTCGGCCGCGGCGACGACGACCTCTCGCTGCGCGTGCGCGGACCGGACCTGTTCACGCTGGCGCGCATCGGCGACCGCATCGTCGAGCACCTGCGCGGGGTGCGCGGGCTGCGCAACCTGGCCCACACCTACGAGGACCCGGGCCAGGAGATCGCCGTGCGCATCGACCCGGCACGCGCGGCCGACCTTGGGGTCGACCCCAAGGCCGTCGGACGCGCCCTGCGCGCCGCGCTCGAGGGGCTGGAGGTGGGCGAGCTGGTGCGCGGCGACCGCGCCGTGCCCGTGCGCCTGCGGCTCAGGGGCGCGGCGGCGCGCGACCCCGCCGCCCTCGGCGACCTCGTGGTGCGCGGGGCGGGCGGCCGCCCCGTGCGCATCGCCGACGTCGCGCGCATCGAGCTGGCCGCCGCGCCGCCGCGCATCCAGCGCGACCGCCAGCAGCGCATCGTCGAGGTGGCAGGCTCCTTCGCCGCCGGCGCCGATCCCGAGGCGGTGATGGCCGAGGTGCGCGCGCGCCTGCGCGACCTGGAGCTGCCCGAAGGCTATGCGCTCTACGAGGCGGGCGCCCTGGAGGCGCTGCGCCAGGGGCGCCGCCTCGGCCTCGCCCTCCTGGGGCTCGCCGTCTTCCTCGTGTTCGTGGTGATGGCCGTGCAGTACGAGTCGCTGCGCGACCCGGCGGTGATCCTGGCGAGCGTGCCCTTCGCCCTGCTCGGCGTCGCCCTCGGCCTGTGGGCGACGGGCATGCCGCTCTCCATGCCGGTCTGGCTCGGCCTCATCATGCTCGCGGGCATCGTCGTCAACAACGCCATCGTCCTGGTCGAGCAGATCCGCATCGAGCGCGCGCGCGGGCGCGCCCTGGACGAGGCCGTGGTGGAGGCTGCGGGCAACCGCCTGCGCCCCATCCTGATGACCGTGCTGACCACCGTGCTCGGCATGACGCCGCTCGCCCTCGGCCTCGGCGAAGGCTCGGAGCTGCTCCAGCCGCTGGCGGTGGTGATGGTCTGGGGCCTGGCGCTGTCGACGGTGGTCTCGCTGGTGCTGGTGCCGGCGGTCTACCGCCTGGCCCACGCCCGCGGCTAGCGCGCGGCGCCGTCGGCCGCCGGCCGGGCGTCCGCGGTGCCGGCCGCGGCCTCGCCGCCCTCCGCGCGCACGGTGCCGCCCGCGGGCTCGAACCACTTGAGCGTGTCGTGCAGGCGCACCACCTCGCCGACGATGATCAGCGCCGGCGGCTCCACGTGATGGCTGCGCACGAGGTCCGGGAGCGTCTCCAGGTCGCCGACGTAGACGCGCTGGCCCGAGGTCGTGCCCTGCTCGACCACCGCCGCCGGCGTGCGCGCCGGCAGGCCGTGGGCGACGAGCTCGCGGCAGATGACCTTGATGCCGTGCACGCCCATGTAGAAGACCACCGTCTGGCGCGGCTGCGCCAGCATGGGCCAGTTGAGGTCCAGCGAGCCGTCCTTGAGGTGGCCCGTGACGAAGACGCAGGCCTGGGCGTAGTCGCGGTGGGTGAGCGGGATGCCGGCATAGGCCGCGCACCCCGAGGCCGCCGTGATGCCCGGCACCACCTGGAAGGGGATGCGCTCGTCCATGAGGGTGGCGATCTCCTCGCCGCCGCGGCCGAAGATGAAGGGATCGCCCCCCTTGAGGCGCAGCACGCGCTTGCCCTCGCGCGCGAGCCGCACCAGGAGCTGGTTGATGGACTCCTGGGGCAGGGTGTGCTGGCTGCGCTTCTTGCCCACATAGACGCGCTCGGCGTCGCGCCGCACGAGGTCGAGGATCTCGGGCGCGACCAGGCGGTCGTAGACCACCACGTCGGCCTGCTGCATGAGGCGCAGGGCGCGGAAGGTGAGCAGATCCGGGTCGCCCGGCCCGGCGCCGACCAGGTAGACCTCGCCCATGGGGCGGGCGTCGGGGTCGGCCTCGGCGAGCGCCGCCTCCAGCGCCGCGCGCGCCTCCTCCTCCTTGCCGGCCAGCACCAGCTCGGCGATGGGCCCGTCGAGGACCCGCTCCCAGAAGCGCCGCCGCACCTCGGGATCGCGGATGCGCGCCTTGGCCTGCGGCCGGTAGGCCTCGGCGAGCGCCGCCAGCCGCCCGTAGGCGGCCGGGATCACGCTCTCGAGGCGGGCGCGGAGCTGGCGCGCCAGCACCGGCGAGCTCCCGCCGGTGGAGACGGCGATCTGCACCGGCGAGCGGTCCACGATGGAAGGCATGACGAAGGTGCACAGGTCCGGGCGGTCGACCACGTTGACCGGCACGTTGGCCGCCCGCGCCGCCTCCGAGACCGCGCGGTTGACCGCCTCGTCGTCGGTGGCCGCCACCACCAGCGCCGTGCCGGCGACGTCGTCCGGCTCGAAGCCGCGCGCCACGTGCTCGATCGCGCCGAGCCGCGCGAGCTCACCGAGGCGCGCGTCGAGCTCCGGGGCCACCACCCGCACCCGAGCGCCCGCGCGCCGCAGGAGCGAGACCTTGCGCGCCGCCACCTCCCCGCCTCCGACGACGAGGCACGGGCGCTCGCGCACGTTCATGAAAACCGGAAGAAAATCCATGGTTCGGCATCCCCGCTCAATACCATCCCACCATAGCATGCCGCCGCGGAATATCCCGGCTGGGGTAGGCGCGCCCCGGCCCGCCGGGGCCATCGCGCCGACGGGCGCGCTGGCGGAGAGATCCCCTGTAGGCTAGACTCCGGAATTCCACTATCCGCTACAAAGGTTTCATCTCCATGCAGGTCAGCAAGCACAAGGTCGTCACCATCGACTACACCCTCAGGGACGAGCAGGGCTCGGTCATCGACAGCTCCAGCGGCGGCGAGCCGTTCTCCTACATCCAGGGTATCGGCAGCGTCATCCCGGGGCTGGAGCAGGCGCTCGAGGGCCACAACCCCGGCGAGTCCGTGACGGTCCGCATCCCCCCGGAGCAGGCCTACGGCGAGCGCGACGAGGCGCTGGTGCAGGTCGTGCCCCGCTCCCTCTTCGGCCCCGACCAGGAGGTGGCCGTCGGCATGCAGTTCCAGGCCGAGACCGAGTCCGGCACGCGCATCGTGACCGTCGTCGGCGTCGAGGACGACCGCGTCACCGTCGATGCCAACCACCCGCTGGCGGGGGCGACGCTCACCTTCGACGTGACGGTGGTCGACGTCCGCGAGGCCACGCCCGAGGAGCTCGAGCACGGCCATGTGCACGAGGCGGGCGCCCACGGCTGAAGCAACCGCGAATCCGCGCACGGAAAGGCGGGCTCCGGCCCGCCTTTCTCTTTGGGTGACGGGTGACGGGAGACGGGTCACGGGAGACGGGAAAGAAATGGCTGCGCCCGAAGGGCGCACCAACCC
>WFOW01000225.1 GCA_015487895.1 Gammaproteobacteria bacterium
CCCGCGCCCCGGTGCCTCCCGCGCCGCCGCCCGCGCGCGCACCCGAGAGGCAGGAGCGGAGCCCGATCATCTACCGCCGATGAGCAGCGCCCGACACCTTCGCCGCAGACTGGCCGCCCTGTTGGCCCTGGCGGTCGTGACACTTGCGCCCGGCGCGGCCCTCGCGTGGAAGATGGAGGCGGGCCGTATCACCCTGCCGAACACCTACTCTGGCCCTCCGGTCTTCACGTCGTTCAGCTTCCAGCAGACCTACGACACGCCGCCGCTGGTCTTCCTCCTTCCGACGGACGACGGGCCAAATCCCGCTGCCATACGGATCCGCAATGTCACCACCACGGGATTCGAGGCGGCGGTGGTGGAGCCGCACGGGGAGGACGGGCCGCATATCCAGATGACCGTGGCCTATCTCGCCATCGAGCCCGGGGTGCATGCATTGCCCGACGGCACGCTCGTCGAGGCCGGCACCGTGAGCACCACGCGGGTGCAGCGCGATCCCGTCGTCGGCGGGCCCCAGGGCTGGGAGCAGATCAACCTCACGGCGGGCTTCGCCGACGACCCCGTGGTGCTCGCCCAGATCCAGACGCTGGCGAACGAGACGCGTAACCCGCCGGCCACCTACTCGGAGCCGTGGCTGACGGCAGTGGTCGACGAGGTGGAAGAGGACGAGCTGCGCGTGGCCCTGGAACGAAGCGAGGCTTCCGACGGCACCGTTACCGCCATCGCCAACGCGGAGACCATCGCCTGGCTGGCGATCGAGGCCGGCGCCCGCGGCACCTTCGCCGACAGGCTGGGCAACATCGTCTCCTACGAGACCATCCGGACCGGGAACGTGATCCGGGGATGGGACGACGGCTGCACCCGCATTCCCTTCGCCGGCAGCTACTCGCGCGCGCCGCTCGTGCTCGCCACGAAGAACACCCGCAACGACAGCGACGGCGGCTGGCTGCGGCGCTGCGAGCTTCGGACGAGCCGCGTCGGCCTGCTCGTGGACGAGGACCGCTCGCACGACCCAGAGCGCAGCCACCCCGGCGAGCGCGCCGGGATCGTCGTCTTCTCCACTCCCTTCGCCGCGGACTTCTCGACATCCGTCACGAACCCGCTGGTGCTGTCCACCGTCAGCAACGAATCCATCGGGGCCCTCTCGTTCGAGGACGAGGACGTGGTGGACTACCGCGGTCCCGCTCAGCCGGCCTCGCTGCTCCTGGAGGGGGACACGATCTTCCGCGCCGAGGAGGACATCGACGCCGTGCACGTGCTTGCCGACGGCCGAATCGTCCTCTCCACAACGAGCGGTGCCTCGGTGCGCAACGGCCCGGGCTGGCTCGCGATCGACGAGAACGACCTCGTGATCCACGATCCCGGCGCCGGGACCGCGTCCGTCCTGCTCGACACCGACACGATCTTCCGCCCAGGACCGCGCAGGGAAAACGTGGATGCCGTGTTTGTGGTCTCCCTGTCCCCGCTCAGGGTCCTGCTGTCCACCGTCGATGCCGCCGACGTCCGAAACGGCTCGGGCTGGCTGCACGTGGAGGACGAGGACGTCTTCCTCTACGACGCCGGCACGGGCACGGCCAGCATCGTCTTCGACGGCAGCGCGGTCTTCGCGGGCAACGAGGACGTCGACGGCGTGCACCGGCTCAGCGACGGATCGCTCCTGATCTCGACGGAGACGTCGGCGCGCATCGGGCCGCTCACGTTCTACGACGAGGACGTGGTCCGCTACGACCCCGTAACCGGCAAGGCGACGCTCTACTTCAAGGGCGACCTGGTCTTCGCCAACGACGCCGACGTCAACGCGCTGTCCCTGAGGCCCAGCGCACCGGCCGTCGCCTCGTTCACCATCGACGTGGGCACGGGCTCTGCCAGCACCTGCACGCCGCTGGCGGTGACCATCACGGCGCGCGACGGTGCCGGCAACGTGCTGTCCGCCTACGCCGGCACCATCGGCCTGAGCACCTCGTCGGGCCACGGCACCTGGAGCGTGAACACGGCCTCGGGCACCCTGAGCGACCCCACGGCCGACGACGGCGCGGCGACCTACACCTTCGTCGCGGCCGACAGCGGCAGCGTGGTGCTGGACCTGACCAATGCGCACGCCGACGATCTCACCATCACGGTGACGGACGCGGCGGCGGGCGTGAGCAGCACCTCCGCCGTGGTCCGCTTCCGCGACAACGCCTTCGTGGTCGCGCCGACGACCTGCACGGGCGCGAGCTGCCCCGGCACGGGCTCGACGGAGGTGGTGGCCGGCCGCGGCCACGGCTTCCGGGCGGAGCTGTGGCGGCGCGACCCCTCGACCGGCAGCTGCGCCATCGCCACCGCCTACGACGGCTCGAAGGGCCTGAAGGCGTGGGTGGTGCGCGACGGCGACGACCCGGGCGGGGCGGCGCCGAGCGTCGCCGGCACGGCGCTGCCCGACGCCGCGCCGGCGGCGAACAACCTGACGCTCGCCTTCACCGCCGGGGTGGCGACCTTCACGCTCGAGACCACGGACGTGGGCAAGTACGCCATCGCGCTGCGCGACGACACCTCGGGCTTCGCCGTCGACGCGGGCGGCAATCCCCGGCCCATCGACGGCGGCTCGGCCACGCTCACCGTGCGCCCCTTCGCGCTCGGCTTCACCGACATCAATGCGGGGGGGACGGCGAACCCCGGCGGCACGGCGGCCTCCGGCGCGGGCTTCACCGCGGCCGGCCGCCCCTTCGCGGCCACGGTGGGCGGCTACCTCTGGCAGGCGGCCGACGACGCCGACAACGACGGCCTGCCGGACGCCGGCGCCGACGTCACGGACAACGGCCTGACGCCGAGCTACGCCTGGGTCACGGCGCTCGCGCCGAGCCTGCACACGCCGGCCGGCGGGGTGCTGGGGACGCTGTCCGGCACCACGAGCATCGCGGCCGCGAGCTTCTCCGGCGGCCGGGCGACGGTCTCGGACCTCAGCTACTCGGAGGCGGGCTCGATCCGGATCTCCGCCACCGCGAGGAGCTTCCTCAACACCGCGGGCGTCGACTTGACCGGCACGAGCCCCGTCATCGGGCGCTTCCACCCGGACCATCTCGCCCTCGCCTCGTCGACCATCACGCCCGCCGACGCCTCGGGCGGCTACAGCTACATGGGCCAGCCCTTCACCGTGGCCTACACGCTGGAGGCGCGCAACGCCGCCGGCGGGCGCACGCGGAACTACGACGCCGGCCTCTACACCGTGGGCGTGGCGGCGATCTCGAACGTGGCCGAGAACGCCGACGACGGGAACGAGCTCTCCGCAAGGCTCACGGTGGCCGGGGCGGGCTGGTCCCAGGGGCGCTATGCGGTCAACGACACGGCGGCGACCTTCGCGCGCGCGGCCTCGCCCGACGGACCCTTCGACCAGCTCGCCATCGGCGTGAAGGCCACGGGCGACCCCGACGGGGTGCAGATCCAGGGGCTCGACATGAACGCGGCGGCGACCGGGTGCGGCGCGGGCTGCGATGCGCGCACGCTGGGAACGACGCGCGTGCGCTACGGGCGGCTCGCCATCCTGCCCGCCTTCGGCTCGGAGCTCATCGACCTGAACGTGCCGGTGCGCGCGGAGTATTACGACGGGACGGCCTTCGCGCTCCACACGGACGACGGCGCCACCACCGGCGTGACGCTGGCGCTCTCCGACCCCGACCCGGGCGATGCGCTCGCGCCCGGCGACACCTGCGCCTGGGACTCGGCGAGCGAGACCGGCATCGCCTGCGCGGGCACGCCGCCCGCCGGGCGCGACTGGCGCGAGCCGCCCTCGGCGGGCGACTTCAACCTCTGGCTCAAGGCGCCGGGCAGGACCGGCGACCTCATCCTCTCCGCCACGGTCCCGGCGTGGCTGCGCTTCGACTGGGACGGCGACGGCGCCGACGAGGACCCGAGTGCGCGCGTCAGCTTCGGCGTCTTCCGCGGCGACGAGGAGATGATCTACCGCCGCGAGGTCTACTGACCGTCCTCCGCGGAGGGCGCGTCCCCGGTGGAGGCCGGGCGCGGTTCCGTGGAACAATGCGGCCCATGGCCGTGACGAACGGCGTGGTGCTGCGCAAGCTGGCGCTCCTCGACGAGGTGCTCGGCGAGCTGCGCTCGCTGGGAACGCCCGATGCGGGCGAGCTCGCCCGGGACTGGCGCACGCGACGTGCGGTGGAGCGCGACCTGCAGATCCTGGTCGAGGTCGTGATCGACGTCTGCCAGCGTCTGATCGCCCTCGCCGGGCACGCGCCCGCGACGAGCGGCGCGGAGGCGATCCGACGATGCGTGCAGATGGGCGTGCTCGGCTCGGACGAGCCCTACCGGCGCATGGTCCAGTTCCGCAAATTCGTGGTCCACCGCTACGACGCGGTGCGCCCCGAGGTCCTGGCCGAGATCCTGGAGGGGCGCCTGGAGGATTTCACGCGCTTTCGCGAGGAGGTGCTGGCGTATGTCGGGCGTGACGGATCAGGCGGTGCGTGAGGCGCTCGCCGCCACGCCCGGGCTCGCCGGGGCGTGGCTGTTCGGCTCGCGCGCGCAGGGCCGCGCGCGGGCCGGCTCCGACGTGGACGTCGCCGTGCTGTTCGACGGGCCGCCGCCGCTCGAGGTCGTCGCGGAGCTGCGGGCGCGCCTGCAGGAAGCGCTCGGCATGGAGGACGTGGATCTCGTGGTGCTCGACGAGGAGACGCCCTCGACGCTCGCCTTCGATGCGGTCTCGGGCGTGCCGCTCCTCGTACGGGACCCCGCCCGTGTCGCCGCCTACGTGTCGGAGGTCGCGCGCCAGCACGAGGACGACCTGGCGCTCGTGCGCGCAGGCCTGCGTGCGCGCGCGGAGCGCGAGGCGACGCGCGCCGGTTGAGACTCCCGAGGATCGCGCCGCGCGGCCGGCGCGGGCCGTCAGGCGCGCTCGCCGCCGGCGGGCTCCTCGACCTCCAGGCCGAGCTCCTTGATCTTGCGCGTGAGCGTGTTGCGTCCCCAGCCGAGGAGGCGCGCGGCGTCCTGGCGCCGTCCCCCCGTGTGCTTGAGGGCGGTCTCGATGAGGATGCGCTCGAAGCGCGGCAGCGCCTGGGTGAGCAGGCCGTGCTCGCCGCGGGCCAGCCGCACGTCGGCCCAGCGCCGCAGGCCCTCCTCCCAGTCGGCGGCGGCCCGCGCGCGCGCGCCGGGGCCGCGCAGCTCGGGCGGCAGGTCGTCGAGCTGCACCTCCTGGCCCGAGGCCATCACCGTCAGCCAGCGGCAGACGTTCTCGAGCTGGCGGACGTTGCCGGGCCAGTCGAGCCGCGCGAGATGCGCCTCGACCGCCGCGCTCAGGGTCTTGGGCTCGACCTCGAGCTCGCGCGCGGCCTTCGCCAGGAAATGGCGCGCGAGCCGCGGGATGTCCTCGCGCCGCTCGCGCAGCGGCGGGATGTGGATGCGGATGACGTTCAGGCGGTGGTAGAGGTCCTCGCGGAAGCGCCCCTCGGCGACGGCGCGCTGCAGGTCCTGGTGCGTGGCGGCGATCACGCGCACGTCGACGCGGATGGGCGTGTGCCCGCCGACGCGGTAGAACTCGCCCTCGGCGAGCACGCGCAGCAGCCGCGTCTGCAGCTCCGGCGGCATGTCGCCGATCTCGTCGAGGAACAGCGTGCCCCCGTGGGCCTGCTCGAAGCGGCCGATGCGGCGCGACTCGGCGCCGGTGAAGGCGCCCTTCTCGTGCCCGAAGAGCTCGCTCTCGAGCAGGTCGCGCGGGATGGCGGCCATGTTCAGGGCGATGAAGGGGCGGTCGGCGCGCGGGCTGTGGCGGTGCAGCGCGCGCGCGACGAGCTCCTTGCCCGTGCCGGACTCGCCCTGGATGAGCACGGGGCAGCGCACGTCGGCGACGCGCTCGATGAGCGCCTCGACACGGCGCATGGCCTCCGAGCGGCCCACCATGGCGCCCCGCGCGCGCTCTGCGCGGAGCTGGCGGCGCAGCAGGCGGTTCTCGCGCCGCAGGCGCGCGCGCTCGAGCGTGCGCGCCGCCACCACGAGCAGCTCCTCCATGTCGAAGGGCTTCTTGATGAAGTCGGCCGCACCGAGACGCAGCGCCTCGATGGCGTCGTCGAGGGTGGAGTAGGCGGTGATGATGATGACGGGCACCTCGGGGTCGCGCTCGCGGATGCGCCGCACGAGCTCGATGCCGTCCATGCC
>WFOW01000226.1 GCA_015487895.1 Gammaproteobacteria bacterium
GTGCTGGTCGCCATCAGCACCAGCGGCCGCTCGCCCAACGTGAACGAGGCCGTGCGCGCCGCCCACGCGCGCGGGCTGCGGGTCGTGGCCCTGACGGGCCGGGACGGGGGGGAGCTGGCGGCGCTGCTGCGCGAGGGCGACGTGGAGATCCGGGTCCCGTCCGGCTCGACCGCGCGCATCCAGGAGGTGCACATCCTCGCGCTGCACTGCCTGTGCGACCTGCTGGACCACGATCTGCTCGCAGAGGAGGAAGGCCCATGAGCCGACGGATGCGAACCATGGCGGCGCTGGCGCTGGCGGCCTCGGCCGCGGGGCTGCTCGGCGGCTGCGCCGAGGCGGTGGTGGGCGGCGCCGTCGCCGGCGCCGCGGTCGTCCACGACCGGCGCACGCCGGGCACCGTGATCGACGACCAGCTCATCGAGCTGCGCTGGCTGCACGAGTACTACAACGACCAGGAGCTCAAGAAGCAGACCCACATCAGCGCCACGAGCGTCAACGGCGTGGTGCTGCTGACGGGCGAGGCGCCGACCGAAGCGCTGCGCGCGCGCGCCGAGGCCATCGCCCGCCGCCTGCCCAAGGTGCGGCGCGTGCACAACGAGATCCGCATCGCCGCACCGAGCTCGTTCTCGCAGCGCTCGAGCGACGCCCTCATCACCGCCAAGGTCAAGACCGCGCTGTTCAAGGTGAAGGTCAAGGGCTTCGACCCGACCCGCGTCAACGTGACGACCTCGAACGGCACGGTCTACCTGCAGGGCCTGGTCACGCGCGCCGAGGCCGACGCCGTCGTCGAGCAGGTGCGGCGCGTCAAGGGCGTGCAGCGCGTGGTCAAGGTCTTCGAGTACATCGGCTGAGGCGCGGGCGCGCCGTGGCGGGGTGAGCGAGGCCCTCATCGCAGACCTCGAGCGCGCGGCGGGCGCGGCGGCGGTGCTGTCGGCCCCCGCCGAGCGCTGGACCTACGGATACGACAACAGCCGCCGCCACGCCCTGCCCGCCGCGGTGGTGCTGGCCGAGGAGGCGGCGCAGGTGGCCGAGGTGGTGCGCGTCTGCCGCCGCCACCGCGCGCCGCTGGTCGCGCGCGGGCGCGGGACCGGCACCACGGGCGCGGCGGTGCCGGCGCCAGGCGGCGTGGTGCTGAGCCTCGAGCGCATGGACGCCATCGTCGAGCTCGACCCCGACGACCGGCTGATGGTGGTGCAGCCGGGCGCGACCAACGCCGCCGTGCAGCGCGCGGCCGCCACCCACGGCTACTTCTGGCCCCCGGACCCCACGAGCGCCGAGGCCTGCACCGTGGGCGGCAACCTCGCCTGCAACGCCGCCGGCCCGCGCGCGGTCAAGTACGGCACGCCGCGCGAGTGCACGCTCGGCCTCGAGGCGGTGGCGGGCACCGGCGCGCGCCTGCGCGCGGGGGTGCGCACCACCAAGGGCGTGGTGGGCTACGACCTCACGCGGCTCATCATCGGCTCGGAGGGGACGCTCGCGGTCATCACGGAGGCGACGCTCCGGCTCACCCCGCTGCCGGAGGCGCGCCGCACCCTGCGCGCGGTCTACGCCGGTGTGGAGGCGGCGGCGCGTGCGGTGGCGCGCCTCATGGCGCTGCCGAGCCTGCCGTGCGCGCTCGAGTTCATGGACCGCGCGGCGCTCGAGCTCGTGCGCAGCCACCAGCCGGTGGCGGTGCCGGCCGGCGCCGGCGCCCTGCTCATGATCGAGACCGACGGGCCCGAGGGCTGCATGGAGGCGATCGTCGCGGCCACGCGGCGCGCCGCCGACGTGGAGGGGCTGCTGGAGCTGGAGGAGGCCGCCGACGAGGCCGCGCGCGCCGAGCTGTGGCGCGCGCGCAAGGCGCTCTCGCCCGCGCTGCGCAACGCCGCCCCGGGCAAGATCAACGAGGACGTGGTGGTGCCGGTCTCACGGCTTGCCGAGCTGGTGCGCGGGCTGGAGCGGCTCGCCGCCGAGCACCGCACGCGCATCGTCAACTTCGGCCACGCCGGCAACGGCAACCTGCACGTGAGCCTGCTCTACGGCCCGGCCGACGCCGAGGAGCGCGCGCGCGCCGAGCGCTGCCTGGACGCGGTCTTCGCCCTGGTGCTCGAGCTCGGCGGCACCCTCTCGGGCGAGCACGGCGTGGGGCTGGTCAAGCGCGCGCTCGCCGCCCGCGAGCTCGACGCCGAGGCGCTCGCGCTCATGCACGCCGTCAAGGCGCAGTTCGACCCCGACGGCATCCTCAACCCCGGCAAGACCCTCCCGCCGCTCGCCGCCGCTCAGGAGGAGAGCTCGGCGAGAACCTCGCGGTAGAGCGCGCCGTCGGCCTCGCTGTAGCAGCAGGCGACGATGCGCTCGAAGCGGGGCTCGTGCTCGCGCATCACGCCGAGGGCGATGCGCGCGGCCTCGCGTTTGGGATAGCGGTAGGCGCCAGTGCTGATGGCCGGGAAGGCGATGCTGCGCGCGCCGTGCTCGAGCGCGAGCTCGAAGCTGCGCCGGTAGCAGGACTCGAGGAGCTGCAGCTCGCCACGCGTGCCGCCGTGCCAGACGGGCCCCACGGTGTGGATGATCCAGCGCGCCGGCAGCCGGAAGCCGGGCGTGATGCGCGCCTCACCCGTGGGGCAGCCGCCGAGCGTGCGGCAGTGCTCGCGCAGCTCGGGACCCGCGGCACGGTGGATGGCGCCGTCGACGCCGCCGCCGCCGAGCAGGCTCGAGTTGGCGGCGTTGACGATGGCGTCCACCTCCAGCTTCGTGATGTCGCACGGGGCCAGGATCTCGATCATCGCCTCTCCCCCTGCGCTGCTCACTTGACGATCTTGAGGCTCGGCCGCCCGCCGCGCGGCTTGGGGGGCTCCGGCTCGGGCTCCGGCCCGGGCGGCGGGCCGCCGTCCTCGCCCTCGCCGAAGAGCATCCCCTGCCCGTTCTCGCGCGCGTAGATGGCGAGCACCGCCGCGGGCGGCACCACCACGTGGTGGGGGACGCCCCGGAAGCGGGCGTCGAACTCGATGCGCTCGTTGCCGAGCGCGAGCCCGTGCACCGCGACGGGACCGATGTTGAGCACGATGCGGCCGTCCTCGACGTAGGCCTGCGGCACCTCCACGCCGGGCCGCGTGGCGTCGACCAGCAGGTGCGGCGTGAGGCCGTTGTCCACGATCCACTCGTAGAGCGCGCGGATGAGATAGGGCCGGCTCGAGGTCATGCCTGCGGCCATGGGGGAAAGGATAGGTAGGCGTGGCCGCCGGGGCCAGCGCCTCAGCGCGCCCCGCGGCCGGCCGCGCCCGCGCGCGCGGCGAGGCGCCCCTCGGGGTTGAGCTCGCGCTCGGCCTCGGTGAGGCTCGCACGGAAGGACTCGCGCGCGAAGATGCGCCGCGCGTAGTCCAGGACCGGGCGCGCCGTCGCCGGCAGCTCCACGCCCCAGGCCGGCAGCCGCCAGAGGATGGGGGCGACGCAGCAGTCCAGCAGCGAGAACTCGTCGCTCAGGAAGAAGGGCTTGGCGGCGAAGATCTCCGCCCCCGCCACCAGGCTCTCGGCGAGCTCCTTGCGCGCCTTGGCGGCCTGCTTCTCGTTGCGGCCCTCGAGCGCCGGGAGCAGCCCGTACCAGTCGCGCTCGATGCGGTAGAGGGCCAGCCGCGCGCGGGCGCGCGAGACCGGATCGACCGGCATCAGCGGCGGGTGCGGGAAGCGCTCGTCGAGGTAGTCCATGATGACGCGCGCCTCGTAGAGCACGAGGTCGCGGTCGACGAGCACCGGCACCGTGCCGTAGGGGCTGATGGCGTGCACGTCCTCGGGCAGCGCGCGCGGATCCACGTCACGCACCTCAAGCGAGATGCCCTTCTCCGCCGCCACCATGCGCACGCGGTGGCTGTCGGCGCTGCGCGGGTCCGAATAGAGCATCATCGCCACTCGCGGCCCGTCAGTGCACGTCGCGCCAATACTCCTTCTTGAGAAGATAGAAGACGACGAAGAGCAGCGCCAGGTAGGCGAGCACCCAGGGCCCGAGGCGCTTGCGCTCGAGCTGCGCCGGCTCGCCGACATAGGCGAGGAAGGCGACGAGATCGCGCACGGCCTTGTCGTACTCGGCCGGGCTGAGGGCGCCGGGCTCGACCAGCTCGAGGCGCTCGAGCACCTTGCGCTCGTGGCCCTCGGCGTCGCGCTCGGTGCGGAAGACCGCCTTCTGCCAGCCCTGGAGCTCCCACAGCACATGCGGCATGGCCACGTCTTGGAAGACGGTGTTGTTGACGCCGAAGGGCCGCGTGGGATCGAGGTAGAAGCCGCGCAGGTAGGTGTAGAGCCAGTCGGGCCCGCGCGAGCGCGCCACCAGGGAGAGGTCGGGCGGCGGGGTTCCGAACCACTTGGCCCCGTCCTCGGGCCTCATGGCCGTGGTCATGGTGTCGCCCACCTTCTTGTCGCCGAAGATGAGGTAGCGCTTGAGGTCGTCCTGGCTCAGGCCGAGATCCCTGCCCACGCGGTTGTAGCGCATGTACTGGGCGCCGTGGCAGCCCATGCAGTAGTTGACGAAGAGCTTGGCGCCGTTCCAGAGGGACTGGCGGTTGGAGAGGTCGATGTGCACCTTGTCGAGGCGCACCTTTCCCCCGGCGGCCTGTGCCGCCGACGCCACCATGAGCATGAGCGCGGTCAGGAAGATGCTTCTCATTTGAACGTCACCCTTTCCGGAACCGGCCTCGTGCGCTCGATCCGCGTGTAGATCGGCATCAGCAGGAAGAAGGCGAAATACAGCACCGAGAACAGGCGCGCGAACATGGTCAGCGTGGGCGTCGCGGGCTGCGTGCCGAGCCAGCCGAGGGCTAGGAAGCTGACCACGAACACCGCCAGCGCGATGCGCGAGAGGATGCCCTTGTAGCGGATCGACTTGACCGGGCTGCGGTCCAGCCACGGCAGCAGGAAGAGCACGAAGATCGCCGCGCCCATCGCCACCACGCCGAGGAACTTGTTGGGCACGGCGCGCAGGATGGCGTAGAAGGGCGTGAAGTACCACAGCGGCTTGATGTGCTCCGGCGTCTTCAGGGGATCGGCCGGCACGAAGTTGTCGTGCTCCAGGAAGTAGCCGCCCATCTCCGGGATGTAGAAGATGACGATCGCGAACAGGATCAGGAAGACGGCCACGCCCACCAGGTCCTTGACCGTGTAGTAAGGATGGAAGGGGATGCCGTCGAGCGGGATGCCGCGCTCGTCCTTCTTCTTCTTGATCTCGATGCCGTCGGGGTTGTTGGAGCCCACCTCGTGCAGGGCCATAA
>WFOW01000227.1 GCA_015487895.1 Gammaproteobacteria bacterium
CGGGCGCGCGAGGCCTACGAGCGGGCCATGAAGGCGCTCGCCGGCGCTCCGCCGCTCGCGCGGCTGATCGAGCTCAAGCGCGACGACCAGGGCGTGCCGCCGTCCGGGGGCGCCGGGACGCAGGAGGCCGGGAAGGGGGGCGAGGAGGCGAAGGAGGGCGGACGATGAGCCGCATCGGCCGCGCCCAGGCCGCGGCGCTGCTGGCGGTCGTGCTGGTCGCGCTCGGCGGCTGCGGCTGGCTGGGCGGGGTGGTGGACCGCTTCCGCGGCGGTGGCAAGGAGATCGTCGAGCCGCCCAGCCCGCTGCCCGAGCTCGGCCCGGAGGCGCGCCGCGTCACGGAGCTGTGGCGGCGCGACGCGGGCGAGGGCACGGGCGGGCTGCTGCTGGGCATCGCGCCCCTCGTCGCCGGCGACACCGTCTACGTCGCCGACCGCAAGGGGCGCGTCCACGCCTTCGACGCCGCGACCGGCGCCCCGCGCTGGGAGGCCGACGTCAAGGCGCCCGTCTCGGGCGGGCCCGGCGGCGGAGGCGGCCTGATCCTCGTCGGCACGCCGGACGCCGAGGTCGTGGCGCTGGATGCGGCGAGCGGTGCCGTGCGCTGGCGCTCGACCGTCACCAGCGAGATCCTCGCCGCCCCGCGCGCGGGGGCGGAGGTGGTCGTGGTGCGCAGCGTGGACGGCCGGCTCGCCGCCCTCGACCTCGCCGACGGCAGGCGCCGCTGGGTCTACGCCCGGCGCGTGCCGCCGCTGAGCCTACGGGGCACCGGCGCGCCCGTGGTCGACGGCGACCGCGTCTACGCGGGCTTCGACGACGGGCGGCTCGCGGCCCTGCAGCTCGCCGACGGGCGGCTGCTGTGGGAGCGGGCCGTGGCCGTGCCGCGCGGGCGCTCCGAGCTCGAGCGCATGGTGGACGTCGACGCCGACCCGGTCGTGGTCGACGGCGTGGTCTACGCCGTCGCCTACCAGGGCAACGCCGGCGCCTGGGACGCCGACGACGGGCGCCCCTACTGGCGGCGCAAGCTCTCCTCGTGGGCCGGCCTCGCCGTCGACGGCGGGCGCGTCTACGTCACGGACGACCGGAGCCGCGTGTGGGCGCTGGCGCGCCTGACGGGCGCCTCGCTGTGGCGCCAGGACGCGCTCGCGCGGCGCGCGCTCACGCGGCCCGCCGTGGCGGGCGGCCACGTGGTGGTCGGCGACTTCGAGGGCTGGCTCCACTGGCTCGACACCGACGACGGGCGCATCGTCGCCCGCGTGCGCGTCGACTCGAGCGGCATCGCCGCCCCCCTTGCCGTGCGCGACGGCGTGGTCTACGCCCTGGCGCGCGACGGCACCCTCGGCGCCTACCGCCTGGCCGAGTAGCGGGAGCTGCACTTGGCACGGCCCTGCGCGGGCGCGTATAGTCCAAACAATGAGGGGCCGCGCAGGGAAGCTGCTGGCCAAGGCACGTCGCAATCCTTCAGGGCTCGCCTTCAGGGAGTTCGAGGCTTTGCTGCGCGCTTGCGGATGGGTCCTCGATCGGCAGGCGGGAAGCCACCGGCTGTGGCGCTCGCCGCGCGGAAGCCTGCTTCCGGTGCAGCCGCGGGGAAGCAAGGCCAAGGGCTACCAGGTGCGGCAATTCCTGCGGCTGCTGGATGAGGAATATGGCAAGGACCGATCCCTTTGACGGCCACGTGGTCGAGGTTTTCCTCGACGAGGAAGGCGATTGGATCGCCCGCTTCGAGGACCGCCCGGAGATCTCGGCCTTCGGGCGGACGCCTGCGGGCGCGCTCGAGTCGCTCGCCGAGGCGTGGCGGTTGGTCCGGGAGAGCCATTTGTCGCGCGGCGAGCGTCCGGCGCCTCCTGCGGCCGGAGGGGCTCCGCGCTTGCAGCTGCGGCTCGCCCGGGGGCTGTATCGGGCGCTGGCTCTCGAAGCCAGGCGGCGCGGCCTCAGCGTCCAGACGCTGGCGGCACGCAAGCTCGCCGCGGGCCTCGGCACCCGGCGTTCGGGGGAGGTGGCCACGGAGCGGCGGGACTGACGGCGCCCGCGGCAGTCGCCGCCCCTCTGGTAGCATGTGCCGGGGCCCGGCGGCCGCGGCGCCGCCCGCGCCCGCGCGACCATGGCACGTCTTCCCGTCATCGCCCTGGTGGGCCGGCCCAACGTCGGCAAGTCCACCCTGTTCAACCGGCTGACCCGCACGCGCGACGCGCTGGTGGCGGACCTGCCGGGGCTCACGCGCGACCGCATCTACGGGCGCGTGCGCGTCGGCCCACGCCCGGCCATCGTCGTCGACACCGGCGGCCTCACGGGCGAGGACGAGGGGCTCGAGG
Organism: Gammaproteobacteria bacterium; assembly: GCA_015487895.1. Lineage (GTDB taxonomy): Bacteria > Pseudomonadota > Gammaproteobacteria > S144-34 > S144-34 > S144-34. Next base: position 2,307 of record WFOW01000227.1, read on the forward strand.
GCGGAATGGCCCGCCAGGCCTGGCGGGCGGTGGAGGAGGCCGACGTGGTGGTCCTGCTGGTGGACGCCCGCGACGGCCTCACCGCGGGCGACGAGCTGATCGCCGAGCGCCTGCGGCGTGCGGGCAAGCCCGTGGTCGTCGCCGTCAACAAGGCCGAGCGCCTGAACCCGGCGGTCGCCGCGGCCGAGTTCCACGCGCTCGGCCTCGGCGAGCCGGTGGCGATCTCGGCCGCCCACGGCCAGGGCGTGGGCGTGCTGCTCGAGCGTGCCCTGTCGCGGGTGCCGTCCGTGGAGGAGGCGCAGCCGTCCGGGGAGCCGGAGC
>WFOW01000228.1 GCA_015487895.1 Gammaproteobacteria bacterium
CGTCGGGCGTGTGCAGGATGAAGGTCGGGAGGGTGCCGGTTGGGTCGTCGGAGACGACGAGGTCGAGGTTCGGGATCGCCGTGGTGCTGATGCACCGCTCGGCCGCCTCCTCGGGCGGCTGGGTCATCAAGGCGTAGAGCCCCGCCGGCGAGCGGCGCTCCACGGGGAAGTAGCTGCTCAGGGTCGGCTGGACGTCGGCGTCGACCAGCAGGACGCGGGCGCCGAGGTCCGCGAGCAGGCCGCCCAGGTTGGCCGTGAGGGTGGTCTTGCCGACGCCACCCTTTGTGGAACAGACAGTTACGGTCGCCATGGCCCAGTCCTCCCTCGGTGCCGGGAGGTGGGCCGCCAGCCGCTAAAGCCTTTCCTGGGGGGCCGCCCGCGGATGTCAGCGGGTGGTGGCCAGGGACGGAATCGAACCGCCGACACGGGGATTTTCAGTCCCCTGCTCTACCAACTGAGCTACCTGGCCGCTCGGAAGGGAGGGGTATTGAACGGCCGCCCGCGCGGGGCTGTCAAGCGCGTGCGGGCACCGGTGGCCCTGGCGGGAGGGAAGGCGGGGCGGCTGGCCCGCGGCGGGCGGCTCAGCCGCCGGCGCCGGTCCCGGGCGGCGTCCAGCCTGCCGGCGGCTCGGCGCCGCCGCCGAAGAGGAAGCGCTCCATCTCGCGCTCGAGGAAGCGCCGCGCCTCGGGGTCGGTGAGCACCAGGCGGTGCTCGTTGATGAGCATGGTCTGGTGGCGCAGCCACATCTGCCAGGCCTCTTTCGAGACCTGCTCGTAGATGCGCCGCCCCAGCTCGCCCGGGTAGGGCGGGAAGTCGAGGCCCTCGGCCTCGCGGCCGAGCTTGACGCACTGCACCATGCGGGCCATGTCAGGCTCCCCCGAGCGCGCGTTCGACGAGGCGCGCGACCGGCGCCGGCATGCCGGGGCGCGGCCGCGCGCGCACCTTGTACCACAGCGCCGCGCCGGCTTCCATCACGCCGCCGGGGGCGGCGCCGGGCGCGAGCTCGGCCCGCAGGGGGCGGATGCGCAGCCGGAAGTGAGTGAAGGCGTGGCGGACGGGCTCGAGCTCGCGCAGGCCGCGCACGCGCAGCCCGAGCGCGCGCCGCGCCCAGCGCCCGGGCGCCTCGCCCTCCGGCACCTCGGGCGGGCACCACAGCCCGCCCCACACCCCCGCCGGCGGCCGCCGGGTGAGCAGCACGCGCCCTGCGCCGTCGACGACGAGCAGCATGCGCGTCTCGCGCTCCGGGAGCGCGCGCCGCGGGCGCGGGGCCGGCCAGCGCGTGGGCTCGCCGCTCGCATGCGCGGCGCAGCCTGCGCGCACGGGGCACTCGCCGCAGCGCGGCGCGGCGCGCGTGCACACCGTGGCGCCGAGGTCCATGATCGCCTGGGTGTAGGCGCGCGCCTCGCGCCGGGGCGTGTGGGCCTCGGCGAGCGCCCACAGGCGGCGCGCCACGGCGGGCTCGCCGGGCCAGCCCTCGACGGCGTGGAAGCGGGCGAGCACGCGCCGGGCGTTGCCGTCGAGGATGGGATACGGAAGCCCATGGGCCAGCGCCAGGATCGCGCCCGCGGTCGAGCGCCCGATGCCCGGAAGCGCCGCGAGCGCCTCGGGGTCGGCCGGCAGCTCGCCGCCGTGGCGCTCGACCACGATGCGCGCGGCGCGGTGGAGGCTGCGGGCGCGCGCGTAGTAGCCGAGCCCGGCCCACAGCGCCAGCACCTCGTCGAGCGAGGCCCGCGCGAGCGCGGCCGCGTCCGGGAAGCGCGCCACGAAGCGCTCGAAGTAGGGGATCACGGTGGCGACCCGGGTCTGCTGGAGCATGATCTCCGAGACCCAGACGCGGTAGGGCGTGGCCGGGTTCTGCCACGGCAGGTCGTGGCGGCCGTGGCGGCGCTGCCAGGCCACCAGGCGGCGGGCGAAGGCGGCGGGCGTCACGGCAGCTCCTCCTCCGACTCCCCGTCCTCGCCGGCGTCCTCGCCGTCCATGTGCCGCACGACGGCCTCGGCCATGCCGCGCAGCTTCATCCGCAGCACCCAGGGGCCGATCAGGGGCGGCACCCAGAAGGCGGGCTCGAGCTCGCTCTCCATGCGCAGGCGCGTGCCCGCGCCCTCCGGGAGGATGCGCCAGCGGGTGCGCCCGTGCCGGAAGTCGCTGCCCTCGCGCACCGTGTGCGCCTCCACCGTCCACGGGTCCGGCGTGCGGAAGTCCATGACGTGGCGCAGGTCGCGGCAGAAGAAGAGCACGCAGCCGCGCAGCACCGTGCGCATGCGGCGCACCCCGGGCCGCGGCGCGCCGAGGCGCTCGAGCTCGACCAGCCACGGCATCACCCGTGGCCAGTGGGCGGGGTCGAGGATCATGGCGCGCACCGCGGCCGGCGCCGCGCGCAGACGCGCGTCGAGCTCGATGCGGTAGACGCCGGGGGCGTCGCGCCGCACGTCCAGGCGCTCCACCTCGGCGCCGGCGGCCGCCGAGGCCGCCGCGAGCAGCAGCGCCGCGCCCGCAGCCCTCACCGGAGCAGGCCCCGCAGCCGCTCCTCCAGGTCGCGCCCGAGCTCGTCGCCCAGCTCCTTCCCGAGCCTGCGGCGCAGCTTCTCCTCGAGCTTCCTGCGCTTCTTCTCGAGCTTCTTGCGGAGCCGCTTCTTCTGCGTCTCCTTCAGGAGCGTCTCGACGTCGAGCGTGACCTTGGGCGAGGCGAGCGGGCCGCGCAGGCGCAGCGGCACCGGCACGCCCTTGAGCTCCTCGAGCCCCTCGCCGCCCTGGCCTTCGGCGGTGCTCACCACCACGGCGCGCAGGCGGTAGTCGAGGCGCTCGCGCACGAGGTCGACCGTGCCGCGCCCGGTCACGCGCAGGAAGGGCGACTTGCCGAGCAGGTCGTCGTTGCGCAGCACGCCGTCGCGCACCCGGCCCGTGGCCGTGATCTCGGTGAAGTCGGTGCGCCGGGGACCGGACTCGGCGGGTGCGGGCTCCCCGCGCAGCCGCGCGCGCGCCTCGCGCAGGAGCGCGGCGACGTTGACGCCCTCGATCGCGCCGTCGCGCAACGCCACGGAGACCTCGCCGGAGAGGGTGCGGCGCAGCGC
>WFOW01000229.1 GCA_015487895.1 Gammaproteobacteria bacterium
CTGCTGGAGCGCTCCCTCGCCCCCGACCGTCAGGTGGCGGCCGAGGGAGCGCTCCAGCAGGCCGTGCGGCTGGCACAGGCGCTCCAGGCGCTGCAGGGCCCGCCGCTCCTCCTCCGGCAGCTCGCCGAGGGCCACCGCCTCCCCGCGCTTCATGCGGGCGTCGATCACCCGCAGGCCGGGATGGAGCGCGCAGGCCTCGGCCGCCAGGGCGCGGGTCAGCTTCGCGCGGCCGCGGGCGCGCGCGACCCAGGCCGGGTCGTCGCTGCGCGCCTTCTCGTAGGCGAAGCCGTAGAGCCCGAGGTAGATCTCCACGTCGAGCACGTTGCGCAGGGGCACCGGCTCGGCCCCCGGGGGCAGCACCTGCTCGATGCGCTCGAGCTCGGTGTCGGTGTAGATGACGCGCAGCCGCCCGTCCCCGAAGCGCTCGCGGAAGGCCTCGAGGAAGCCCACCGCCATCAGCTTCTTGCCCCCCGTGATGTTGAGCACCACCTGCCCGGGATCGTGGTCCGCCGCCAGCCGGGAGGCCACACGCTCGGCGAAGGCGCGGATGACGCCCAGGTCCGAGGCCGGGGCCCGCGGCACGATCTGCATGCGCAGCCCGCGCTGCCCGAGCGTCTCGCGCAGGCCCCGGGCACGGTCGCGCATCTGCTCCGTGGCCACGAGCCAGGCCAGGTCGGGCCGCTCCATCAGCAGCGGGATGGCGTTCGCCGGCCCCTGCTCCGAGACCAGGCACACGTGCACCGTGCCGCTCATCCCTCTCCCTTGAAGGACAGCAGCTCCGCCGGCACGGCGAGCTCGTATTCCATACTACGCCGGCCCCTGATGGCCCGCACCCCGAAGCGCAGGACGGCCTCGGGCCCGAGCGCGTCCTTCAGCCGCCGGTGCAGCTTGCTCTTGCACTGCATGAAGAAGTCCTTGTCCATGCCGCCCCGCAGACGCCTCTCCGTCGTCCCGCACCCGCCACCGGCGGAGACCCTGGAGCCCTTGGTGTCGTCGTACTCTCTGCGGTACTCAGCAGCGTAAGCGGGGTCCGGCGCCCCGTCCGGAGGGCAGATCACGGGGCCGATCCCATCACGCTTGCGGCGCGCGAGCCACCTGTAGAAGGCCAGCAGCACGGGCGGAAGCGGCACCTCGCGCCCCCCGACCACGATGCCCGGAAGGTCCGGGTCCACGACGACCGCAACGGGCCCCAGGGTGCGCTGCGCCGTCTCCACCGCCTCGCTGAAGCGGGCCTCGCCCTGCAGCAGGCGCTCGTCGAGCCCGTGGCGCAGGCGCACGAAGGGGATCTCGGCGAGCGTCACCTCCGCGCGCGAGGTGTCCAGGGGCTTGCGCTCGGCGTCCATGGTGTGGATCACGCGCGGGCGCCGGGTCGGGTAGAAGAACTCCGGATGGCCCTCGTAGGGCTGGGAGACCAGCACGTGGGAGAGGCGGTCCTGGGGCCGCCCGTAGAGGCTCAGGGCGTAGCCGGCATAGAAGCCCATCGTCTTGCGGCCGCCGGCGATGGAGACGTGCAGGGCCGTCGCCGGGTCCTCGGTGAGCGCGCGCACGCGCTCGGTGATGACGTCGGCCACCCGGGCGTTGTCCTCCGGCGTGCGGATGTCGTCCAGCGGGGCGCCGTCGGCGCCCGCCGGCACGTGGATGCCGCCCGGCTCGAAGCGCACGCCGTCCAGCCCGTACTCGCGCAGGAAGGCGTGGAACCAGCCGGGGGCCTCGCTCAGCAGGTCCAGGAGGGCGTGCTCGCGCCCCCGCGCGGTGGTGACGAGCTGCACCTCGGTGGGCACGAAGGGGGGCTCGCGGCGCACCGCGAGCGCGTAGAGGGTCTCCGTGACGACCTGGGGCGAAAGGCCCGTGACGAGGAGCAGCACGCGGCGCGGATAGCTTTCCGGATGGAGCGGATCGCGCCCGGCGGGCTGGGCGCCCGGCTCGCCTCCCCCCTGCGTCATCGTCCCGGAATGCAGCGCTCCCTCGTGCTCCCTGTCGCGCATCATGTCACCTCCCCTCCCGCCGGGCAAGCCGCCGCCTCCGCCGGCGCACCAGCGGCTCGCCCAGGAAGCGCACCTCGCTGGCGTGGCGCACGCGGGTCTTGCGCGGATGCAGCCGCAGGCCGAGCCTGCGCAGCAGGACGCCGGCGCATTCGGCCGCCGCCTGCGCCGCCTCCCGGTCCGGCGCGAAGAGCAGGAAGTCGTCCGCATAGCGCACGAACGGGATGTTGCGCGCCGCGAGCGCCCGGTCGAAGGCGTCGAGGTGCACGTTGCAGAGGAAGGGCGAGAGGATCGCCCCCTGCAGCAGCCCCCGGCGCCGGCCGAGCAGGCAGCCCGGATGGGGGCCCACGGCGAGCCAGGCCTCGAGCAGCGCGCGCACGCGCGCGTCCGGCACCAGCCCGCGCAGCCGCCGGCGCAGCGGGCCGTGCGGCACGCAGTCGAAGAAGCGCTCGATGTCGGCGTCGACCAGCCAGGCGAGGCCGGTGGCCACGCGCTCGCGCGAGCGCGCCAGGGCCTGCGCCACGCCGCGGTTGGGCCGGTAGCCGAAGCTGTCGTGGTGGAAGCGGGCCTCGCCCAGCGGCTGCAGGACCTGCAGCGCCATGCGCTGGGCGAGCTTGTCGCGCAGGTAGAAGCGGCTCAGCACGCGCCTGCCGCCGTCGGCCTTGCGCACGGCATACTGGCGCACCGGCAGCGGGCGGTAGCGCCCGCGCTCGATCTCGCGCACGAGCTCCAGCAGGAAGTACGGGGCGTCCGTGCGCACCACCTCGGCGCCGATCCCCGGCGCCCAGGGGGCGGTGTCGCGCCGCAGGGCACGCCAGGCGGCGTTGACGTTGTCAGGCGCGAGCATCCGCTCGAGC
>WFOW01000230.1 GCA_015487895.1 Gammaproteobacteria bacterium
ACCCGTCTCCCGTGCACTCCCACGAATGTGGGAACAGAGACGAGAGGCGGGGGTCGGGAGGCGAGGGGTGGAGCGCCCTTCGAGTGTGGGAGCAGCTTCCAGCTGTGGGAGCGGCTTCCAGCCGCGATTCTTCAGCCTCACTCCGGCCATGGTCGCGGCAGGATGTCGCTCCCACAGGGCCAGGTTACAGGTTGCAGGTTACGGTTTACGGTGGCCTGTGCACCGTGCCCTGTCACCCGTCACCCGTCTCCCGCAACCCGTCTCCCGTGCACTCCCACGAACGTGGGAGCCGAGAGCCGAGCTCTGAGATCCGAAGTCTGAAGTCTGAGAGCTGAAGTCCGCGAGCCGACGCCCGAATGCCGATGGCTGAAACGCCGAACGCCATGACCGTGGACGTGGAGGACTACTTCCAGGTCACGGCGCTGGAGCGCAGCATTCCGCGGTCCGAGTGGCACCGCTGGCCCGTGCGCGTCGCCGCCAACACCGAGCGTGTGCTCGAGCTGTTCGCCGCGCACGGCGTGCGCGCCACCTTCTTCGTGCTGGGCTGGGTGGCCGAGCGCTTCCCCGCGCTGGTGCGCCGCATCGCCGAGGCCGGGCACGAGGTGGCGAGCCACGGCTACGACCACCGCCGCATCACCGCCATGCGCCCGGAGGAGTTCCGCCGCGACGTGCTCCGCGCGCGGGGCCTGCTGGAGGATGCGGCGGGTGTGGCGGTGCGCGGCTACCGCGCGCCGAGCTACTCCATCGTCGCCCGCACGCGCTGGGCCCACCGCATCCTCGCCGAGACCGGACACGTCTACTCCTCGAGCGTCTACCCGGTGCGGCACGACCTCTACGGCATGCCGGACGCCCCGCGCGAGCCCTACCGGCCGCTTCCGGGGCTGCTCGAGGTGCCGGTGACGACCGTGCGCGTGGCGGGACGCGCCTGGCCCTGCGGCGGAGGCGGCTTCTTCCGCCTCTACCCCTACAGCCTCTCGCGCTGGGCGCTGCGGCGGGTCAACCGCCGGGAGGGCAGGCCCGCGGTCTTCTACTTCCACCCGTGGGAGCTCGACCCGCACCAGCCGCGCCCGAGGGGGCTGCCGCTGCGGGCGCGCTTCCGCCATTACCTGAACCTGGGCCGCATGCAGGAGCGGCTCGAGCGGCTGCTCGAGGATTTCCGCTGGGACCGCATGGATCGTGTCTTTCTGGATTCGGTGTCTGAGGCGCCCGGGGCGCGGCCCATGGCCGTCGCCGCCGGGCACTGCGGGAGGGGATGAGCCATGAACGTGGTGCTGGAATCGGAGCCGATGGTGCTCGCGAGCGAGCCGGTGGTGCGCCGCGCCCCGCTGCGCGTGCGCGTGCTCGACGCCACCGCGGATGCGGGCGCCTGGGACCGCTTCGTCGTCTCGCGGCCGGAGGCGACCTTCTTTCACCTTGCCGGCTGGCGCGAGGCGATCGAGCGCGTCTACGGGCACCGCACCTTCTACCTGTACGCAGAGCGCGATGGGCGCATCGAGGGGGTGCTGCCGCTCGCGCGCATCCGCAGCCGCCTGTTCGGCGACGCGCTGGTCTCGACGCCCTTCTGCGTCTACGGCGGCGCCATCGGCGAGCCGCTCGCCTGCACGGCGCTCGAGGAGGAGGCCTGCCGCCTGGCCGAGGACCTCGGCGTGGACTATCTGGAGCTGCGCCACCTCGAGCGGCGCCATCCGACCTGGCCCGCGCGCGACGACCTCTACGTCACCTTCCGCAGGGTCCTGCACCGGGACCCGGAGCGCAATCTCGCGGAGGTGCCGCGCAAGCAGCGCGCCATGATCCGCAAGGGCGAGCGGGCGGGCCTTCACGCCGTCGAGGAGGAGGGCGTCGAGCGCTTCTTCCGCGTCTACAGCGAGAGCGTGCGCAACCTCGGCACGCCCGTCTTCCCCAAGCGCTGGTTCCGGGCGCTGCGCGAGATCTTCGGCGAGGCCTGCACGGTGCTCACGGTCTACCGCGGGGCCGAGCCCGTGGCCTCGGTCATGAGCTTCCACTTCCGCGACGAGGTGCTGCCCTATTACGGCGGCGGCACGCGCGCGGCGCGCGCCCTCAAGGCCAACGACTACATGTACTGGCAGCTCATGCGCAGGGCCTGCCAGCGCGGCGCGCGCGTCTTCGACTACGGCCGCAGCAAGGTCGGCACCGGCTCCTACCGCTTCAAGAAGCACTGGGGCTTCGAGCCGCAGCCGCTGCACTACGAGTACCACCTGGTGAAGGCCCGGCGCGTGCCCGACGTCAACCCGCTCAATCCGAGGTACCGTGCCGCGGCCGCGGTATGGCGGCGCCTGCCGCTGCCGCTCACGCGCGTGCTCGGGCCCATGATCGCGCGCAGCCTCGGCTGAGACCGTGGGCACCGTCCTCTACCTGGCGCACCGCATCCCCTATCCGCCGGACAAGGGCGACAAGATCCGCTCGTGGCACATGCTGCGGGCGCTGGCCGGGCGCCACCGGGTGCTGCTCGGGGCCTTCGTGGACGACCCCGCCGACTGGGCGCACCGCCCGCGGCTCGAGGCGCTGTGCGAGGCCGTCTGCCTGCGGCCGCTGGAGCGGGCTCCGGCCGCGACGCGCGGCGCCACCGCGCTCGCCCGGGGGCTCCCGGTGACGGTGCCCTGGTACCGCGATCGCGGCATGCGGCGCTGGGTGATGGAGATGGCCCGGAGGCGCCGCCCGGACGTGGTTGTCGTCTTCTCCTCGGCGATGATGCAGTACGCGGACGCGCTGCCGGAGAA